>JAZUHS010000027.1:0-2239 GCA_045641845.1 Bulleidia sp.
AGGTGATATTGAATTTGAAAGCATGGATGCAGGTTTCCTGCATGTTACAAACGATTACGGCGACATTGATGGTGATGCCTATCTCAAGCGTCTGGAAGCTTCCAATGGCAAAGGCGATGTTGATATCAGACTGCTCAGAAACTTCCTGAAAGCAGACATAGAAACAGGTACAGGCGACATTGACCTGAGACTCGATAATGTCTCTTTCCGTGCTCTCTGTACAAGCAGAGGATCCATTGAGAATCATACCTTTGAGGAAGGTCTGCGTCTGAGTGATACGGAACTGCGGATCGGCAATGGTACCATTCCGATACGTCTTACCTCTCGAAGCGGTGACATTGAGGTTACCGTCAAATGATTCTGGGATATCTCTTTACCGTTCTTTCCGTTGCCTTATGGGGTGCATCCTTCATCGGTACCAAGATTGCCTATCAGGCATTCTCACCGCTGTTTCTGTGCCTTGTCCGCTTCGGTCTGGCCTTTCTGTTAATGCATATCGTTCGCATGATCCGTCATGATCATGAAAAGCCTGATAGAGAGTCGATGAAGAAGATCATCATTTCCGCGATCATCGGTGTCTCTCTCTACTATGCCCTTGAGAATCTGGCTGTGGATATGACATCCGCTTCCAATGCTTCCCTGATTGCCGGCAGCTATCCTGCGATTGTCGCATTAACCGGTGTACTGTTTTTCAAAGAGCACTATGGCTTAAGAAGACTGCTAGGTATTGCTCTAGCCGTAGCCGGTGTATTCATTCTGACCCAGCGCGTAGAGATGGAAGGGGGAGGCAATCCTCTTTTAGGCAATCTGATCCTGGTCTTTGACGGCTTTCTCTGGGGTTTCTACAACTATCTGATCCCCGATATCGATAACAGCCTGCAGGCCTCGACGATTACGTATTATCAGACCATGTACGGTGTTCTGTTTCTGTTACCGTTCTCCTTTATCGGTACGCCCGTTACCGGTCCGATCACCTGGTCTGTGGTACTGGCAGTTCTGTTTCTGGCGGTATTATGTTCGGTCTTTGCCTATACGATGTATACAGCAGGCCTGCGCGTCATCTCTGCTGCAGCTGCTGCCTCGATTATGAATCTCATGCCGATTGTAGGTGTAGTATTATCTGCACTGATCCTGCATGAAAACATTACAGCAAGACATCTGATCGGCGGGGCAGTGATCCTGCTTGGTGTCTTCATCAGTTCCGCGGTAAATGAAAGAGCCTGACTTAGGTCAGACTCTCTTTTTGATTATTCGGATTTCTTTTCCTTCTTCTTTTTAGGGGAAGATTTCTTTTCAGCCTTGGCAGCTTTTTCCTCTGCCTTCTTTGCGGCTTTCTCAGCTTCCTTGGCAGCCTTCTTTTCTGCGGCTTTTCTTTCCTTGCGCTCTCTCTTTTCCTTTTCTTCTTCTGTTTCAGGATAGAGAACTTCGTATGCATACCACAGCGGTTCCCCATGGATCAGCTTGGCAATCTGAGCAAAGTCACCGGTCAGGAAGTCAGGACCTGCATCTGCCATGGACATTGTATCCTGGGGTGCATTGATATAGCCGATGGTGAATGTACCGCAGGCCTTGCCGATGCGGATGTTATTGGCATTGTCACTGATATAGATACATGTCTTGGCATGCATCAGCTTGCATGCTAACAGGATATTCTCTTCGGAAAGCTGTTCCTGTGAACCCTGGGAAGAACCGATGATGACATCGATATAATGTTCCATATTGTTCTTCTGCAGCAGTTCTACCAGAGAAGCACGTTCACGAACGGAAACGATACCGATCGTATAGCCGTCTTCCTTCAGCATCTTCAGAAGATCCATCGCACCATGCATAGGCTGGATCAGATCAATCAGATGATTGCGCTGGTAGTAATTGTATTCCGCAACGCACTTCTTTGTATCTTCTTCCGGCATGTACTTTGCAAACATGGCATTGACAGGGGAGTTGATGACTTCCTTTGCTGCTTCCTTTGTGAACTGTCCGCTTCTGTGGAAGTGGGCAAAGGTATGACGGTAGGATGCGAGAATCGCAGGACCTGTATCCATGATTGTTCCGTCAAAGGCAAAAAGGATCGCAGGCTTTTCGGGATTTTCGTAAACTTCTTCTACGAGTACTTCTGTATCTTTACTGCTCATGATCTAACCTCCGTGATTATCTGATTATTATTGAAGACAGAGTATTTGCTGAGAAAATTATAGCATTGATGAATGAAAAGGGCATAGAAAACAAAGAAAAAACTCAT
>JAZUHS010000028.1:0-5018 GCA_045641845.1 Bulleidia sp.
ATGAGTTAGTCAAAGATGAATGCAGAAGAAAAGCATCCTTTGCGGATGCTGTATGTGTTAATGCTGTTCGGAAGCTCGTCGTACACCTTCATTGAAGAATACACGTGCTTCCTCAAAGGAAATACCGAGAGATGCGGAAATCTCATCGAACAGATACTTCTCTGCCTTCTGCAGATATTCATCATCTACGGTAGCCAGCTTCTTGTTCTGTTCAAGACGTTCCTTATTGCGTGCATAGGATGTCTTGATGATGCGGATCAGATCATGCAGATCATTGCCCTTTAACAATGCTGCATACTGACTTTTCATATTTGCCGGCTTGTTCTCCAGAAGCTCGAGACCAGGTACTTCAAGAATCAGCTCGTCAATCTCTTCTCTGCTCATTAAAGCACGAAGATTGCCGGCTTTGTTGGCTACGGGTACCTGCATTCTGGTTGTACCGTCTGTATTTGCATACGGAACCAGTACATAGCAGGGCTCGCCTGTGAAATCACTTCTTTGTCTTCCGATAATCTTGCAGACATCGCGTCTGTAGATTACTACATCATTCACCTTATGCATGCTCTCACCATCCTGCATATATTTTATCATTGATCGATTCCGTAATGTAATAGCAGGAACGTGTGAAATTTGTGTTATTTATAGCTGTTATAACTAAATAATCTGCAGCAGGAAGAACTTCAGATACTCGGTTTCCGGTACAGCGGGAAGTACAGGGTGATCCGGGGAAGCATGACGTTCTTCTACAATGCGGATCTGTACGCCGGCATCGTTTGCGGCATCATTAAGCATGTCAAAGAATGCGTCTCTCGGCATGAAGTGCGAGCATGAATTGGTCGCAAGATAACCGCCGCGGGGCAGAAGCTTCATTGCCATGGCATTGATCTCTCTGTAACCGTTGCGGGCATTCTGATATGTACGTCTGCTCTTGGTAAAGGCAGGAGGATCCAGGATGATGAAGTCAAAGTATGCATGTTCCTTCTTCAGCTGCGGCAGAATATCAAACACATCTGCCTGTCTGAATTCCATCTGAATGCCGTTAGCTTCTGCATTCTTTCTTGCCATTTCCAGTGCACTTTCACTGATATCCATGGCCAGTACACTCTTGGCATTGCCTCTTGCTGCATTCATGGCAAAGGAGCCGGTATGTGTGCAGCAGTCGAGTACTGTCTTGCCTTCAGCCGCATTTCTGACAGTCATGCGGTTGTACTTCTGATCGAGGAAGAAACCTGTTTTCTGACCTTCTGCAACATCTACGGAATAGAGGATACCGTTCTCTGTGATCGTTGTTACAGCGCTCTCAGGATGCGTTTCTCCATACCAGCCCTTATACTGTTCCAGTCCTTCCTTACGTCTCAGCTCGCTCTCATTGCGCTCATAGATGCCATCAATCGTTTCACCAAGAGCAGCAAACTCCTCGAGCAGTGCCTTGTAGATGACATCCTTGCGCAGATCAATGCCGAAGCTGTCAACTTCTGTAACAAGCAGATTGCTGTAACGGTCTACGGTCAGACCGGGAAGACCGTCAGCTTCACCATGAATGATTCTGCAGGCAGAGAAATCATTCTTCATGATGTCCTTACGGTAGCTGACCGCATACTTTACCTTGCGGGCAAAGAAAGCATCTTCATACTGTTCGTTGGCATTGTTGCCAAGGATGCGGACACGGATCTGAGAATTCTCTGACCATAAGCCGGAACCAAGATAGTTGCCCTTCTGTCCGAAGACATCGACGATGCAGCCGTTGTCAGTGATTTCATCCTGTTCGATGATTTCATCGGCATAGATCCAGGGATGTCCCTTCTTTGTTCTGTATTCCTGTTTCTTAGTGATTGTTACACGCGGAAACTTACGCTTCTGTTTCATATTTCTACCTCTTTTTGCCTGTGTATCTTAGCATATCGTTACCTAGGACGAAAGTGCAGAAAGAAAAGAAACCGCATCCCCTGCAGTGCAGAAGATGCGGTATGTTAGATAAAGCTTTATGCTGCGAGAAGGATTATCTGGAACCCTTGTCGTACGGAACACCTTCCGCTTTCGGTGCAGCCGAATTCTCGGAAGTAAAGGTCAGTACGATCAGAGAGATGATGTACGGCATCATGTTATATACAGTGGACGGAATGTTCAGAGCAGCCAGGAAACCGATACCTGTATAGACATTGGACAGAGCTCTGAAGAAACCGAATGTCAGCGCTGCAAGAGCAATCTTGTGAGGCTTCCACTGACCGAAGATCATTACTGCAAGTGCCAGGAAACCGAAGCCGGCAACGCCTACTTCAAACTTCCACTGGGATACACCGGCAGTGATGTATGTGATACCGCCAAGACCGCCGAGCATACCGGAAATCAGTACGCCTGCCCAGCGCATCTTGTAGACGTTGATACCGACAGAGTCCGCAGCCTGAGGGTTTTCACCGCAGGCACGCAGTCTTAAGCCGAATCTTGTCTTGTAAAGAACAACATAGGAGATGATCAATGCAGCTAAGGCAATGACCATGAACCAGTTGAATTCAAAACCTGCGATGTTCTTCAGGAACAGCTTCTTCTGGTTTACATAAGAGAGCAGTGTGGAAACATCTTCAGGATTGCGGGAAGAGTTGAAAGCACGGGCGATGCAGGCTGCGATGGAAGTCGCAAGCATGTTCATCGCTGTACCGATCAGAGTCTGGTCAGCCTTCAGGTTGATGCAGGCTACACCTAACAGACAGGAGTACAGAACACCGAAGAGTACTGCACAGCCGGCTGTTGCTGCAAGCATGCCGCCAAGACCTGCGGAGACGGGTACGAAGTTCATAGCCATGGCACCGCCAAGAGCACCCATAACCATGATTCCTTCCAGACCAAGGTTGATGACACCGGAATGTTCAGAGAAGCATCCGCCGATGGCTACGAGCATCAGAACGGAAGCGAAAATAATCATATACTGAAGAAGCAGAACCATTATTCCTTACCTCCCTTTCCACCGGCACCGGCTTTCTTTGTCCTGCCGGTTGTATTGATGATGTGCTTGAAGATCAGAGTGAAGCCGCACAGGTAGATGATGATACCGGACATCAGATCAGAGATCTGAGAAGGATACAGCATACGGTCGATCAGCGCACCGCCATCCGTAATATTCTGGATGAAGAAGCTGGAGAAGATTGTTCCGATCGGATGCAGACCGCCAAGGAATGTAGCAGCGATACCGTTGAAGCCCATGCCGGGAACGGATGTCTGTGTTACTTCCCACTTCATGTAGCCGGACAGGAACAGGAAAGAAGCACCAAGGCCGGCCAGTGCACCGCCGATTGCCAGTGTGATGATGATGTTTCTCTTTTCCTTCATGCCTGCATACTTGGCTGCATTTGCGTTGTAGCCTGTTGCCTGCAGTTCGAAGCCGAACTTTGTCTTTGTCAGAATGATCCAGATTGCAATGGCAATGATAATTGCCAGAGGAATAGCAATTGTAACTGTCTTGTTGTTTGTAAACAGTGCTTCAAGACCTGCGGAAGGAATCAGACCTGCCTTATTCACCGGCATGATGTCCAGTGTATAGGGAGATGTGGAATCCTTGGAAGCAGGATTGGAAAGGATTGTATTGACAACATACAGTGTGATCCAGTTGAGCATGATACCGGAGATAACTTCGTTTACATTTCTGTAAGCCTTCAGCGCACCGGAGATCGCACCGAGCAGCGCACCGGCAAGAGCAGCCATGAACATGCATACATACCAGGGCAGACCCAGGATCAGAGCACCGGCAAGAGCGGCACCTGCACCTGCTTCATACTGACCGGCAGCACCGATGTTGAAGAGGCCTACCTTATAGCAGAAGCAAACGGACAGCGCACACATCAGCAGAGGTGCTGTCTTTGCAAGAGTATTGCCGAGAGCCTTGAGACGGGCAGGACCGGAGCTTCTTGTCATGAAGTTGAGCAGGATGGTCTTGATTGCTTCACCGGCACCGGAAGGAGCAATCATCAGCAGTACGATATAGCCGATGATCAGACCAAGAGCGATACATACCAGAGATGTCAGGATGGACTGCACCCAGGACTTCTTAAAGAAACTTTCCTTCATTATGCTTCCTCCTTCGCTGTGTTGCGCTTCGCACCGGCCATGTACAGACCGAGTTCTTCATTGTTGGTCTTCTTAGGATCCAGTTCACCAACGATTTCACCTTCATACATAACCAGAATTCTGTCAGAAAGATTCATAACTTCTTCCAGTTCCAGAGATACAAGCAGAACGGCATCGCCGTTGTCACGGGATGCAACAATCTGTCTGTGAATATATTCGATCGCACCTACGTCCAGACCACGTGTAGGCTGTACAGCAACCAGTACCTTATGATCACGATCCAGCTCACGGGCAACGATCGCCTTCTGCTGGTTGCCGCCGGACATGGAACGTGTGATTGTAATCGCACCCTGACCGGAACGGACGTCGAACTGTTCGATCAGCTTTTCAGCATATGTTCTGATGGCACCCTTCTTCAGGAAGCCGAACTTGTTTGTGAATTCAGGTTCGAAGTAGCGCTGCAGAACAATGTTGTAGTCCAGCGGATAATCAAGAACCAGACCATGCTTATGTCTGTCTTCAGGAATGTTGGACATCACTGCAGAACGCTTTCTGATGGAAGCATTAGCCAGTTCTTCACCTGCAACCTTGATGGAACCGGATACCAGCGGTTCAAGACCGGAAAGACCGTATACAAGTTCAGTCTGGCCATTGCCGTCGATACCTGCGATACATACGATTTCACCTGCACGTACATTGAAGCTGACATTCTTGACGGCATTGTTCTTGTGAACCTTGGATGCAACTGTCATGTTCTTTACTTCCAGTACAATATCACCCGGCTTTGCTTCAGCCTTGTCTACAACCAGCTGAACATCACGGCCGACCATCATTCTGGACAGACTCTTTTCATCGCAGTCCTTTGTCTCAACTGTACCGATGTACTTGCCTCTTCTTAATACAGAGACTCTGTCGGCAACTTCCATAATTTCGTTCAGCTTATGAGAGATGAAGAGTAT
>JAZUHS010000029.1:0-8787 GCA_045641845.1 Bulleidia sp.
CAACCATGAGATTAATGATCGTACCGGTCGAACCGCCTACTGCACCTAATGCTTCCTTGCCGACAAAATTGCCGACGATCATGGCATCGACGGTGTTATACAGCGTCTGGAAGATCGATCCCATCATGATCGGGAAAAAGAATTTCAGTATTGAACCGGCGATAGAACCGTTAAGCATATCTTCTTTTGTATTCTTCATACCTGCACTCCTTTAAAACGCATTGCGTACATTCTACCACTTTGCGTTCAGAATGCCTTAAGTTTGCCTATGATATTCTCTGTTATAATTGCTCTATCAATACAGGATGGTAATCATATGAAAACGATCAGAAAAGGAATGCTTTCCCTGCTTGCACTATTATGCATATCAGGATGTACAAAGAAGATCACTCCGGTCATGGAAGTGAAAAGACTGGATCATAATCTGATTGTCAGTATTATTCCCAATGATGAAGAAGGTTATCATGAATATGCTGTGACGTTAACCGATCAGAACAGCGGCGAACAGATCGCAGAGCTGCGGGGTGAGAGCGGTGAAGAGATTTATCTTAGATGTACTGATCATGTGCTCTGGTATATGCAGAACAGCAATCTGACTGATCTTACTGTACAGGTCAAAGCACAGCTGCTTGGCAGCTTCAATGCCGTCAAAGATGAGATTGTTCTGAATGATTTCTTCCCTTCCGACAATCCCATGACGATCGGTGAAGATATTGCCATCCATGATATTCATTCCTTCCGTTATTCCGGCAGCGGTTCAGAACCTTCGGATTTCTTCTTCTATGATCTGCAGCCAGAAGAAGACGGCTATCTCTATGAGACGGAATACTTTTACGAAGATGAGCATTATCAATTCACTGCACATATCACTGATGAAGAAGCAGATGCAGTCTTTTCGATACTGAATGGTGCTGTATGGGAACGTACCTATATCGAAGATCCGATGTTAATGATTCTGGATGGCTCTTCCTCGGAAGCTGTCATCAGCTATGAAGGCATCAGTGAGATGGAAGAAGCATTCTACAGTCTGCGTTTCAGCAGAGAACAGCGCAATGCTCTGCGTGAGCTTCTGCATCAGACAGCACTGGCACATCAGTAATCATCCCAGACGAAAAGAGATCCTGCGGGCATTTATACCTGCAGGATCATTTTTGTTATGGAATTATAATTCTTCGCCGTTGGAAGCTGTAACCTTCTGATACCAGTAATAGCTGTCTTTGAGATAGCGTCTGCCTGTACCCTGACCATAATCGTCAAGATCTACATAAATGAAGCCATATCTCTTTTTCATTTCGCTGGAGGAGCATCTGACAATATCAATCGGTCCCCATGCGTAGTATCCTCGTACATCGACACCGTCATAAATCGCTTCCTTGATCTGTGCAATATGATCTCTCAGGAAATCCACACGATATGTATCATGCAGAGTGTGATCTTCGTTGATGGTTTCCAGGAAACCCATACCGTTTTCTGTAATAAAGATCGAAATCTGATAGCGGTCATAGTATTCATTCAGAGCAACACGCAGACCTACCGGATCAATGCCACATCCCCATTCGTTCGTCTTCAGCATCGGATTACTGGACTTGCGGTCATTGGAAGTCGCATAAGTCTTTGCATCGGTGATGAAGGTGTTGTAATAGGACATGGAGAAGAAGTCCACTGTCTCCTTGATGGAAGCAAGATCATCCTCAGTAATATCAAGATGAATGTCATCTTCTGGAATATGAAAACTGAATAATCGTATAGAAAAAGTCACAGGATCTTCCGTACTGTACGGTGTCCTGTGACTGTTTTTTCGATTAGAGCTCTGTATACTTCTTGGCTGAACCTTTTGCCTTTTCCACCGGATACTTGGCTGCATTCTGCTCCATCTTGGCATTGATGATTTCATCCATATCCAGATGCAGAACATCCGCCATCTGAATGCAGTAGTTCAGTACATCGGCCAGTTCTTCTCTGACCTTGCCCATATCATAGTTTTCGTTATCCCAGAGAAAGCATTCCAGCAGTTCGCTGCCTTCAATGGCAATGGCCTTGGCCAGATTGGAAGGACTGTGGAACTGATCCCAGTCTCTGTCTTTGGTAAACTGAATAACTCTTTCAATTGTTTCGTTGCTGATCATTGTTGACCCTCCTTTTTCATTGCCTCAATACGTGCAATTTCTTCTTTGACGATCTGTGCAAAAGTAGTTTCATCTACTTCCGCATCCTGCTTCAGAGAAGCCTCCCCTGCCACTGAGGAATCGGCGAAGGCATCAAAGATATTCTGCTTTTCCGCCAGAAGCTCCATGATGCGTTCATCAACAGTATTATCCGCAAGCAGACGATATACAAGTACATTTCTTGCCTGACCCATACGATAGGCACGTGAGATCGCCTGGTTTTCGATCGAAGGCTTCAGCTGCGGTTCACAGAGAATCACGACACTGGCTGCCTGAATGTTAAGACCTGTACCGCCTGATACAATCTGTGCAGGAAGTACTGTACCTGCAGGTGCATTGTTGAAGGCATCAATGATTTCCTGACGCTTCTGCGGTGATACGGAACCGATGATCGGTTCCATGCATTGTGTGCCTAGATAATCACAGACTGCATGAATCGTATGCAGGAAATAGGAGAAGACAATGATCTTTCTTTCCTCAGCCTTTGCTTCATCAATGATTTCCATCATACGTTCCGCTTTGCTGGATGCATCCAGATCACCGATATTCCATGATACCTGTCTGATATCGGCATAGCTGCCGTTCTTGAGATCATCCTCATAGATTCTGTTTTCTTCCACGGAAAGGCTGACCCATTCTCTGTTATCAATCAACTCCGGCAGTTCACTTAATACATCTTCCCTCTTGCGTCGGTAGTATACCGGTGCAATCTTCTCCCTGAACTGATCGGCACTGGCCATAAAGGCTATGGATCTTGCCTCACTTGCAATCTCCGGCTGCAGTACAGCAAGCAATGACAGCATTTCATTGACTCTGTTTTCCAAAGCAGTACCGGTCATAAAGAGCATACGCTCAGCGTGTGCTGCCAGTTCCTTGACGTTCAATGTACGCAGAGCTTCAGGATTCTTGATGTAATGTGCTTCATCGACAATCATCATATCAACCTTGAAGTTCTCTTCCAGCTTCATATTGCCTGTGGTTTCAAATGTCGTTACCGCTACGCCGCCTTCCTCTATCCAGAGCTTCCACATATGCATACGTGTCGCACCATGAATACGGATCGGCTTAAGATGACTCTTTTCGGCAATCTCCTTGCACCAGTTAGGAAGAACAGAAGCAGGACATACAACTATGAAATGGCTTGCGCCTGTATTGCGCAATGCCACCATAGAGGCAATCGCCTGTACGGTCTTGCCTAAGCCCATCTCATCGCCCAGAAGCACTCTTTTCTGATGGAGGATATACTTTACACCCCAGCTCTGATAACGTCTCAGCGTGCATTTAAGGCCATCTTCTGTAACTTCCTGAGCGGCAATCTCCTTTGCCAGATCTTCCGGCAGACCATAGACACTGTCCTCATTGCCAAGGACACCGGGAACGATTTCTTCCAGGACCGTATAGAACTGAACGGGATCCTTCACAAAGCGATTCCATGCCTCTTCTGCACTTACTTCAGATGTATTCTCCAGTTCATTGAAAAGATCATAGACTCTGCCGATGAACTCTCCTTCAGAAGCTTCCTTCAGATACAGATAAGCTTCCAAAAGTTTCCTTCTTGTATCCTGATTGGCAAAGACATAACGGACACCATCGTCTATCTCTTTTACCTTACGGATAGCGTACAGGTTATTGCTGAAGTGCTCACGGCGAAGTCTGCGGATATCCCCTGCAACAAGAAGCTTGCGCCGGTAGATTTCAATTGCTCTGATCAGTGCTGTAGAATCATCATTCCTGTCATCTGCAGACAGACGAATACGAATGGTCGCTGCTGTATCTTCGGCAATCGCCTGTGCTTCGTTTTTCATTAATTCCGCAGTATAGTCACTGATGCCGTTGATTTCGGCAATCTGTGCAGTCTTTGTCTGATAAAGATCCGCAACTGTTAAAATACCTGCGCCTTTCAATGAGGCAATACGATAGCCTTTTCTGCTGCGGTTGATATGATCTACCGGTACATCCTGCAGCAGTTTCAGCATTTCCTTTGTTACGATCTGCATTGTCTCACTGCGTACCTTCTGCCTGGACTGTTCCAGCAGATCACTGCTGCGCTTGAGTTCATACTCCAGAGCTTCCATCGTACGCACGACATGACGTACTTCACCAACGCCTTTGGTATCATGTATATCTTTGCTGTTATGTGCTTCATACAGCTGCATCAGCTTTGCCGGTGTCTTTAACAGCAGTTCATCCACATCAGAAGCATCTGACTGCATCTCTTCCATCAGCTTAACAAGAGCAGTCATCTCTTCTGCATTCCTGGAAACAAGAAAAGCATCAAGCTTAGTAAAAGCCTTCTCTGCCTTCGTCTTTGTTTTCCCTGAAGCAAATACCCATTTCAGTACATTTGCGGCAGGAGACAGGTCTTCCATCATCTTAGTAAATGAAGGAACATAAAGCTTTTCCAGTGTCCTTGCCTTTGCTGTCAGTTCATCTGCCTGTTCTGTATCCAGCAATGCATGTACCATTTCCACAATCTGTACATGTACAGGCAGCTTTGTATCCCTGCTTAACAAAGATTCTTCGGTATAGCTTGTTAAAGCATGCATTTCTGCAGCTTTGCTGATCTGCTTATGTGCCTGTGCATCATATTTTCTGCTTAAGGAAAGCACCGCTTCAAAGTCACGAAGAAAAGAGCGTGCATAAGATAATAAGTCCTTAGCTTCTTTGACGCTGAATTTCTTCGCCATACTGCAGTCTTCCTTTCTGTTTACTCAGCTTCTTCAAAACGATACTTCTGTGTTACTTCAGGATACTTATCATGATCCACTTCCGATGCAAACATCTCAAGAGGACGTACAAAGTATCCATAGCTTCCGTACAGTGCTTCATATACAACCATGTCTTCCATGGTTTCACTGTGCTTTGCAATCATAATCACTTTGTACATGTTTCCCTTGAAATGTCTGTACAGCTTTCCCGGTTTAATCTCTCTCATTGTTCATTCCTCACTGTATGCTTCATGCAGGATATGATCAAAGATATATCTGCCTGCACCGGCATCCTTTGCTTCATATTCGGTAATCTCATCTGCGGCTTCCTTGCATTCTTCGCAGCCATTGGCCATGCATACACCCCAGCCTGCAAGTTCAATCATCTTCAGATCATTCTGTTCATCGCCTAATACCAGAATCTCATCCAGCGGGATATTGTTTCTTTCTGCATACTTCACAACTGCATATCCCTTATCGTTATGGGGATCCTGGAATTCAAGAATGCCGGGCCCGCACATGAAGTACTGGAAACGATCATCCTTCTGCTGCTTTTCAAGATAGGCAAGTGTATCATCCGTATCTTCCGGCTGCATTCTGTACAGCAGCTTATTGCGATCTTCGCTGTAGATCTTAGAAGGATCATCATAACCTGTGACTTCCACTTCCATCTCATTGCGATCCGCACTGCCCTGCATCAGTTCATCCAGTTCCATCGCCAGCAGATGATCACCATGATAGACAAAGGCATTTCTTCTTAATGGAGCCATGAGTTCCACAATATCCTTTACTGTATCTTTCGATAACAGATTGATATTCTCCGTTCCTTCATGATCCTTATCCCACAGCTGACCTCCGTTCATACCGATGAGTGCATCAAATTCAAAGTTCAGATTCCAGTCCTTTGCTTTTCTTCTCATCTGTTCATTGACGGGTCTGCCTGACGCAATCCCGATCAGTACACCTGTTTCATGAAGACGATTCAGGGCTGCTGTAGTAATCGGACTCATTGCACATCCTCTTTCCACAAGAGTTGCATCAATATCCGCAAGTACTGCTGTGATCTTTTTCATACCTTTTCCTCCGGCATCATTATTGTACTGTATTCTTCCCGCAGAACAACGCTGTCGCTTCTGCGAATGCATCATGAAATACTTGAAGAAAAAAGAACTGAGCGAACTCAGTCCTTGTCCCATCCGTTGGGAATGATCACATGATCATACAGATAATGACCTACACCGTCATGGTTGCAGTCGTATTCCGTAATGTCACTGGCCAGCTTCTTGCAGTCATCGCAGCCATTGAGAAGACAAACACTCCAGCCGCCCTTTTCCATCAGACCTACGTCATTGTGCATATCGCCGAAGGTCATGATTTCCTCTAACGGAATATTGTTTCTTTCCGCAAACTTCTCCAGAGCCAGACCCTTGTTGATACGGGGATCCATGAACTCGATGATGCCGGGAGATGTCACAACCGCAATGTACTTTTCACTGGGATACTTTGCTACATGTGCCAGTACTTCTTCATTGCGTTCGGGATCATAGCGGAAAATGATATTGAAATTATCTCTGATGCAGATACGGTCTTCATCACCTACATACATCTCCGTATGATTGCGGCGCATGGAGGCAGCCATATGTTCATCGATGCATGTAGTCACCATGTATTCATTTTCATAGATGCTTGCCGGCAGATCCAGCGGTGCCATGAAGTGCATGATCTCACGCATGGTTTCCTTCGGCAGCTTGTAGTATTCACCCATCTCATCATGGAAACGGTCTTTGAGCTGGGCACCGTTCAGACCAATCATGATGTCAAAGTCAAAGCTGAGATTCCAGCTTTCCTTGCGTCTGTACATAGATTGTGTAACAGGTCTTCCGGATGCTAAGCCGAATAACACACCATGACGATGAATGTTCTCAATCGCTTCATGTGTCAAAGGCATCATCTGTTCGCCCTTTTCAACCAATGTGCCGTCAATATCTGCGACAATTGCAGTAATCTTCTTAATCATAGTTATTCCATCATGCCATTAGGCTTCAGATAGTGTTCCATCAGGTACAGACCAACACCGCCCGCAAAGCAGTCCTGTTCCGTTACATCATCAGAGATGCTCTTGCTCTTGTCGGAACCATTGGCAAGACATACACCCCAGCCGGCCTGTTCAAGCATGGGATTGTCGTTTTCGTTATCGCCGAAGCAGATGAAATCCTTGATGGTCATACCGTACCAGGATGCATAAGTGTTAACACCCTGTCCCTTGTCGATGCCCTTTCTCATGATTTCCAGTGTACCCGGGAATGTGGAAACGATCTGATAATCTTCCGTCAGTGTTTCATTGAAGCGCTGACGCAGAATGTCACCGTATTCTGCAGTTGTTCTGAACAGGAACTTGAAGGCAGGCTTTTCGCAGAAGCCGTCAATGTCACCTGTCTTATCAATGAATACCCAGCCGTGTCTTCTCATGGCATCCATCAGTTCGTTATGAATATTCATGGCATTGAGATTGCCGCCGCCCTCTACATTGACGGAAATCTCATACTTCTCTACCAGATCATAGAGAGTTGTCAGAATCTTCTTCATTTCATCTGTGGAGAGCAGTTCGCTCTGTTCCAGACGGCCTGTACGGGCGTCATATACCTGTCCGCCATTCAGACATACCAGGAAGTCAAACTCGAAGCTTAAGCCCCAGTTCTTACCCTGATCCTTCAGTTTATCCTCAAATACTCTGCCTGTCGCAAGACCCAGCGGAATACCGTTCTTATGCATGATTTCAAATGCCTGTTTTGTAGGTTCAGGAAGATCCTGTCCCTTGGCAGTCAGCGTCATATCAATGTCTGCCGCAAATCCTTTAATATTCTCCAGCATGTTCAATTTCCTCCATCATGATAATAGTGATAAAAACAAGTGCGAACAATGAGAATACTGATATAAATACTATAAATATCCTGCATTTCAGTTAACATAAATACATAAACATAAGGAGCATGGCATCATGAATGATCAGTTCAGACAGTTATTATCACAATACTCCGGCATCGTTACAGAACAGCATCTTCAGGAAGTAGAAGCACACGAGCTTTCCTTTCCTTCCTTCAGCAGCAGTGAAGCATTATCCTTAGGTCTTCATGTCATTGAAGAATCGAAACGATATGGTGAAGATATCCTTGTCATGATCTTCAGAGAACGTGATGACTGTGTCATCTTCCAGTACATCATGGACAAGAAAAGAAATACGAACATTGACTATGCCCAGGGCAAAAGAAGAACCGTACAGCTGACAAAGCACTCTTCTCTGCATGCCTTCCTGTCTTTAGCCTTAGGCAGAAGTCTTCCTGAAGTCGAGGATGATGCAAACGGATGCATGCCCGTCGGCGGTGCCTATCCGATCATTGTAGATGGCGAACATGTCGCTACCCTTGCCGTTTCAGGTCTTCATGAAGGCAAGGACGGCTATCTTCTGATGGAAGCTGTTGCTTCCTATCTGAAGAAAGATCTGCCTGTTTATACAGGACCGGCGTTCTGAACAAACAGCATTAATAAAGCAGGCTTCCTTCCACCGAAGCCTGCTTCTTTTTCACTATGAACGAGATTTAGAGCTGTATTACCAGCGGGGATCCTTGCGGTTAGGTACCCAGTCACATGTTTCCTGATACCATTCCAGCATTCTGACCTTCATCTTCAGAATGTCTTCACTGTATGCAGGATCATCAATCACATTGACCAGTTCCTTCGGATCTTTGGCAAGATCGTACAGTTCATCCTTTTCGTACAGTCTCATGACATACTTCAGATTGCCCATACGGATCATTGTTGCTTTAGTATGTTCCGGTCCTTCGGAACACTGTGCGCTTAAGCGAGGCCAGTATTCACTGTCTTCGTTATGTCCGCGTTCCATTGCCCAGTATTCA
>JAZUHS010000030.1:0-2514 GCA_045641845.1 Bulleidia sp.
GAAGCAGATGGCTTTGTCGGCCAGGGTGTTGCCTACAACGAAAACAATGAAGACTGGCGTGATGTGATGCCTGACTATACAGAATATGATCCGGCAAAGGCTGCAGAATACTATGAAGCTGCTGTGAAGGAAATGGGCGGCGATGCGACAATCGAAATGATGTATGACGATGCGGCTGATATTTCCAAGGTTGCTGAAAACATGCAGCAGATGATTCAGAAGGCCTGCCCCGGCATTACAATCAACCTGACAAGCAAGCCCAAGAAGACAAGAATCCAGTTCTTCCTCGGTCATGACTTCTCTCTCATCCTCAACAGATGGGGACCTGACTTCGCTGACCCTCAGAGCTACCTCGATACATTACTGACAAATGCATCCATGAACGGCGGTCTCTACAGCGATCCTGAATTCGATGCTCTCCTCGACAAGGCAACTCATGGCGAAGACGCTGCCGATCCGGGCGCAAGATGGGAAGACATGGAAGCTGCTGAAAAGCTGCTGTTAACAGAAGACTACGGTATCTCTCCGATCTATCAGGAAGGTGCAGCAATCATGGTTAACCCGAATACTTCCGGCTTTGTCTCCACAGTTATGGGCGGCTCCAACTACCGTCATATGTACAAGAACTAAAAACTATAAGAAAAGCACTGATCATCACGGTCAGTGCTTTTTAAGTGCTTATGATTCAGTAATTAAAGAGTGATGCCTTCAGCTTCATCGATTTCGATGTTCTTGGCAAAGAAAGCAGTCAGACCCTGGATCGCATAGACAGTATCCATGATACCGCCTGTTTCATAGCAGGAATGCATCGCCAGCTGCGGCAGACCGATATCTACACAATGTACGGATACCTGTGTATTGGAGAGGTTGCCCAGTGTAGAGCCGCCGACGGAATCGGAACGGTTGGCAAATGTCTGTACAGGAACACCTGCATCATTGCATACAGCTGTAAACAGAGCTCTGGAGAAACCGTCTGTTGTATACTTCTGGTTTGCGCTTTCCTTGAGCACGATACCCTTGTTCATATATGCGCAGTTGACTGCATCTGTCTTTTCCGGGTGGTTAGGATGTACGGCATGGGCATTGTCGCAGGAAACCAGGAAGCTCTTTGCGACTGCTCTGTAGTAATCCTCTGCACTCATGCCAAGACATGTATTGATTCTCTGCAGTGTATCGTAGAGCATTGTGGACATCGCGCCCTGCTTTGTATTGGAGCCTACTTCTTCGTTATCGAAGCAGCAGTATACAGATACATCATGTTCATTCTCTGCATTCAGGAAACCCTGCAGAGATACGAATGCGCACTGCAGATCGTCGAGCTTGGGACAGGAGATGAATTCATCCTTGTAGCCCCATACTGCCGGTCTTGCACGGTTGACCAGGAAGAGATCCTTGGACAGGATCTGATCTACGTTTACACCCAGTTCATCAGCGACCATCTGATTGAAGGCACCGACCTTCAGTTCACCGGCAGAGAACAGCGGGCAGAGATCAATCTGTCTGTTATACTTGTAGCCGTCATTGACCTGTCTGTTGAAATGAATGGCCACATTGGGGATCATCAGGATATCCTTGTCGATATACAGATATCTGCGTTCTACCTTTGTGCCTGTACGTACGAATACACGGCCGGCTACAGACAGCGGTCTGTCAAACCAGGAGCTGTCGATCATACCGCCATATGCTTCCACATCCAGCTTCAGGTATTCACCCTGACCCTTGAGTTCAGGTACGGTCTTGACCTTGTACATCGGGGAATCGCCATGTGCAGCTGTCATCTGGAAATGATAGTCATCCAGTGTCTTACCTACCTTGAAGGCAATAACGGAAGAGTCATTTCTCTTTGTATAGTAATGACCGCCCTTCTCTACTTCCCACTTCTTTCCTTCAGGAAGATATGTGAAACCTGCTGCATCCAGCTTTTCCGTAATTGTACGTACGGAATGGAACATGCTCGGACTGCTTTCAATGAAGCTGAACAGTTCCTTTGATACTTCGTATTTGTCCATGATTGTTTTCTCTCTCTTTCTAGATCACACCTATAAGCATAATACATATATCTGTCTCATAAAACAGAAATTTAGTTATTAAAAAAGACCTCTGCAGGTCTTTAATTGACGTTAATCTACGTAATATCCTTTGCCTCTGACGTTGTGAATGACAATCACTGTATCAGATGCATCCATCTTCAGGCGCATATTATGCACATGTACATGCAGGGATTTGTCAAAGCTTCTGGTATAGCCGTCATCATGCCAGATCTCATTGCTGATTTCACGAGGTGAGCGGATCGTACCGGGAGTCTGTACCAGATATTCGACGATCGCATACTCTGTGGCCGTCAGCAGATTCTTCAGACGTTCCATCAGTTCTATGCTGTATGTGCTCATTTCACTCATATCCATCTGCCCCCTTAAGACAATTTAAAGGCATACTAGCAGATCATCTTAAGTTTGAGACGGTACATTTGTACTGTTAACTTAAGAAAATTACAGAATTTCTCATAATTCATAC
>JAZUHS010000031.1:0-7560 GCA_045641845.1 Bulleidia sp.
TATGCCTGTATACGGAGAAGAAGGCAATCCGGTATTCAGCGGCAAGCGAGAAGGAAGACTGTATAAAACAGAAACAGGCCTGCAGATAAATGCAGACCTGAATGGAGCGGCGAATATTGTGAGAAAGAATATGCCTGCAGCGTTTGCGGTATATGAGCCGGACTTCAGAAGGATACAGGTAATCAGACATCCGGATCGACCTGAAGAACAACATGCAATCCCTGATAGGGGATAAGGGAATGTGAGGATCCCAGAAGAGGTGCAGGCAACTGTGCTTCTCAAAGGAATAAATCGTATCGATTTATTCTATTTCTCACCTTCTTTGAGATACGAAAAAGAGATGCATGCTTTACATACATCTCTTCATAGACTCATGATCAGGATTCAGAATCCTTCTTCTTTTTCTTTCTCTTTACACCTGCATCCGCAAGTTCTTCATCTGTTGCATAGGGATCAGCCATGATCTTCATCTTATAGAAGAAACGGGTCAGATAGATACTGATCTGATACAGCAGAATCATCGGAATAGCAACCATGATCTGGGATACGATATCCGGAGGTGTGATCACGGCAGCCAGAAAGAAGCAGCAGATAATCGCAATGGATCTTCCCTTTTCCAGCCACTTGGGTTTCAGCAGACCGAACTGGGTCAGAATGACGGATACCACCGGCATTTCGAAGATAATACCGAAGATGATATATACCGTAAGTACAAAGGACAGATAGTTCTCGATGGAAATCGAGGCCGTAATATAGTCCGTTGTATTCAGCTTCATCAGAAACTGCAGCATGAACGGCATGGAAATCTTATGGGCGAAGGTGACGCCAAGAATGAAGCAGAAGAAGCCTGCAATCATCGCACAGAAGAAGAAACCATTCTCGTTCTTTCTAAGACCCGGTTTCACGAAAGCCCAGATCTCATAGCCAAGCACCGGTACACATACCAGAATCGCACCTAACAGACCCATGCGCACATACTGTACCAAAAGTTCCTGAGGTGTCAGGGTAACAAAGGTATAGCCGCAGTTCAGGGCCATTGCCGTCAGGATATTGATAAGCTGTTCTGCCTTGGAAAAACAGAACATGAAGCCGCCGATCAGAAAAACAAGACAGATAATGATTCGATTGCGCAGTTCACGAAGGTGATCATTGAGGCTCATCACCTCTTCGCCATCTTCGTTCACTGCGGTGTTTTGAGTGTTTTTCTTATTTGCCATAAATACAGACGATTACTCCTGGTCTGTATTGTTTTCGCCGCCTAATCCGTCCTTGAAGCTCTTGATGGACTTGCCCAGCATTTTGGACAGCTTGGGAAGCTGCTTGGGACCGAAGATAATTACTACAACAGCCAGTACGATCAGTAATTCGTTCATTGATACTTTCATTTTCTTTCTCCTTTATGCAGTTTCCTTTGTTTCTGCAATTTCTTCCTTTACTTCTTCTGCAGCAGTTTCTGCCGGTTCAGCAACAGGCTGTGCCTCTGCAGTTTCTTCAGCCTTTGTCTCAGCGACAGGTTCCGGCTTCAGCTTGCCAACATCATTGATGGATTTAGTGACTTCCTTGAAGGATCCTTCGATGCCTTTCTGCAGGTCTGCAATCGGTTCGACTGCTTCCTTGAGTGGCTTGACGGTTTCATTCAGAGGTTCAACGATGTTTTCCTTGATATCATCTGTAATCTCGCTGCTGTACTTCTTGATTTCACCAAGTGCCTGACCAAGCTTCTTTGCATATACAGGAAGCTTATCCGGTCCTAATACAAGCAGAGCAACAATTGCAATGAGAATCAGTTCACCCATGCCTAATTTCATACAGGTTCCCCCTTATACGTACATCATTATAAACATGTTTCTTCTCTGTGAATAGTCAAAATTATAATTTCGAGAAATAAATGCATAGTTAATTTTGACTATATATGTACGCGAAAGAAAACTCCGGAGATACCGGAGTCTAGAGTACAATCGCAATCCTGCATCCCTGCATACGCTGCTGCAGTTTCTGCTGTAAATGCATAGCTTTCTTCTGATCCTGCATGCGGTGCAGATGGATCTCTACACTGCATTTATGCAGGACGGAGGCATCGTAGCGGATGACGGCTTTATCAATCTGAACAAGCAGATCTTCTTCAAAGCGTTCGAGGTCCTCGGCATTGATCTTCATGACAGCAGAGATGTTATGTTCTTTGACGAAGTCCATGATCAGATCAAAGCCATACCATGTATTCAGTTCGTTATCATCCACAATCAGAATATTCTCAGGATGATACAGTTCCAGCTCTGCCTTCATTTCTTCCAGAGAAGAAAGGTTCTTTTCCATTTCCTTCAGAAGACAGTACTGCTGATAGAAGTGCGTATCTGTATTGATCATCATCAGATCTTCATACTGCATGCGAACATAGCTTACCGCTTCTTCTGCAGTCAATTCAATGCAGTCGGATACGGTCTGATGCTTCCACTGTTTCTTCCATCCGGCAGGTGTTGTGCCGAAAGCTTCCTGGAAGTATTTGTAGAAATACTTGGAGTCGGAGAAACTGCATCTGCGGATAATCTCACTGTTGGCGCAGTCCTCCATAAGCAGAATCTCTTCCGCCTGATACAGGCGCAGTCGATTGACGCATTCCAGGAAAGTCATATGACTCATCTGTTTGAAAAGCAGGGCGAAGTAGTTCTTCTGTACTTCTTCTGCTTCTGCTGCATCCTGCAGGGTCAGCTTTTCCGTCTTATGCGCATGGATATAGCGCAGAACACGATAGTAGCGGTCCATGGCGGTTTCCGAGACATTTCGGTACTGACCATCACTGTAGTTCAGAGCGTTATAGTCTGTCATCAGGGCACTGATGATCTTGTCTGCGAGCACTTCCTTTTCCATCTGCACTTCCTTCATGACAGTACTGCTGATGAGGATGTCCTTCAGAAAGGCACAGTCACGATAAATCAGTGAGATTTCCTTGAACTGATCCTGGGAACCGATGGAATCGACAGCGGTAAAGGAACCGTAGCCGGTACGGTACTGTTCAAGAACAGATAAAGGAATGGAGACTGCTTCCAGCACACATCCTTCCTCAGAGGATAATGCATAAACTTCATGTGCATTGATAAAGAATACTTCCTGAGCAGTAAAGTGACGCATAGAGGAGAATCTCTTGACGTCGCATTCGCCATGCAGGACAAGCATGATATTCAGATTGTCATGATCACAGGATAAAGGCAGCTGATGAAAGCGGATGATCCTGGAAGTCAGAAAGTCACTCATGCGCTTATTGTAGCACAGCGTCCATAGAGAAAAGAGATAACAATCACAGGTACATTTCAGATGTCATTATGGATAAAAACTGCTAGCATATAACAAAACAGAAGGAAACAATGATATGAGTGATTATCAACAGCTGATCATCGATGCGATCGATGCAAAGAAAGAACAGTACTACGACCTTGCCATGAAGATTCATGACAATCCTGAAACAGCCTTCAATGAAGTCAAAGCCTGCGCCTGGACTGCAGAGATTCTCAAGGCCAATGGCTTTAAAGTTGAGACAGGTCTCTATGGCATGCCTACTTCCATTCGTGCTGAATGGGGCAGCGGTCATCCTGTGATCGGTCTGCTGGCAGAATATGATGCCCTGCCCGGTCTTTCCCAGAAGCAGAGCATCGTCAAGGATCCGGCAGTGGTCGGCGGTCCTGGTCATGGCTGCGGTCATAACCTGTTAGGTACAGCAACACTTGCAGGTGCATTGGCAATGAAGGAAGATCTGGAAGCCAGCGGTCTTTCCGGTACGGTTGTCTTCTATGGCTGCCCGGCAGAGGAAGTGCTGACAGGCAAGCCGTTTATGGCCAGAGGCGGTGCGTTCAGGGAACTGGATCTGGCGCTGGCATGGCATGGCGGCGGTGCAAATATGGTGCATTGCGGTATTGCCGGCGGTATCAACAGTGCCATCTTCCATTACAAGGGTAAGACAGCCCACGCTTCCGGCAGTGCCTGGATGGGCAGATCTGCATTGGATGCCTGCGAACTGCTGAGTGTCAGTGCCAACTATCTGCGTGAACATATTCCGGAGAAGGCAAGAATTCACTACTCCTATAAGGAAGCCGGGGAAGCACCTAACATCGTTCCGGATAAGGCATCTGTCTGGTATTATGTTCGTTCCTTGAGCAGAGAAAGCATTGAGGAAATCTATGGTCGTCTGGTGGATGCCGCAAAGGGTGCAACCCTGGCTACCGGCACTAAACTGGAAATTGAATATCTGGGCGGATGCTATAATACAGAACCCAACATGACCATTTCCGATGTTGTCTATGATGTCATGGCGAATGAACTGACACCGATTGAATATACAGAAGAAGAAAAGGCGATGGCCCTGGCTCTGGCGAAGACTTCCGAACTTTACAAGGAAGGCTATAATCCGCTGCCGACAGGTGTTATGCCTAACAGATACTATGAATCTCCCGGCTCCTTTGATCTGGGTGATGTACAGCATATCGTTCCCTGTGCCCTGTTCTCTACAGTGACATGGCCCGGTGTAACAGGCAATCATAACTGGCAGGCAACATGCTGCACAGGCAATGAGATCGGTCTGAAGGGTATGATGCAGGGTGCTAAGGCGATGGCGCTTTCCGCTGCCCGTTTCTTCCGTGATGAGGAACTTGTAAAGAAGGCACAGGCCGAATTTGAAAAGATGATGGATGGCAAGCCTTACAGATGCCCGATCACTGAAGAAGTACCGGTACCGCAGCCTGCAGCTGCTAAGGAAGAAGGTTTCCTGGCATTGGCGGCAGAACGCTATTGTGTTCGTAAGTTTACAGCTCAGCCGGTAGAACAGGAAAAGCTGGATGCTATTCTCAAAGCAGGACAGCTGGCTCCGACAGCCTGCAACTATCAGCCGCAGAGAATGCTGGTGATTCGTACGGAAGAAGGTATGGAAAAGCTGAAGAAGTGTACAAGATATACCTTCAAGGCACCGATGGCGATCGTTACTTTCTATGATGACAATGAATGCTGGAAGCGCGGTGTGGATGGCAAGTCCTCCGGTGATGTAGATGCATCTATCGTTATGACACATATGATGATGGAAGTGACAGAACTTGGCCTTGGTACAACATGGGTAGGTGCCTTTGATCCTTCTGTTCTCTGTGCAGAGTTCAATGTCCCTGCAAACCTGATTCCCGTCGGCATTCTGCCAATCGGCTATCCGGCAGAGGATGTACAGCCTTCACCTCTGCACTTCCGCCGTAAGGATCTGCAGGAAACAGTCTTCTTCGAAGAATTCTAAGCAGCTGAGGAGTACGTGCAAAGCGTACTTCTTTTTCTTCGATATGAAATGTGTTAGTGTTCAGTCAGATGTGACGGAGGTGTGCAGGTATGATGTGGATCATGATCTTTCTGATGATGGCAGTCGGCGGGATTGCCGGATTTGTATATGTCGTTCTGCACATGATCCGTTTTGCTTTTCTCAGGAAGTACAGCAAAAAGAAAGCAGTACTGTTTTCCTGCATGATTCTGTTTGCTGTGATGGGAGTGCTGCTGTTATGGGGAGGCTTATGGAATGCCATGACCATCTTCATTCATCTGCTGTTATTCTGGCTGTTCAGTGATCTGATCTTTCATTTCATTCCGGTTCAGAAATACTATGCCGGTATGCTTGCCATAGCTGTGACAGCTGTATATATCGGTTATGGTGTCTTTACTGCTCAGCATGTTGTACGTACTTCCTATGCTGTGGATGCACCGGAAGACTTCCGTATTGTGCTGTTCAGCGATGCTCATATGGGTACTGTCTTTGACAGTGTAAAACTGCAGGAATATGCAGAACGAATGAATCAGGAGAATCCGGATATCGTGATTCTGGCCGGTGACTTTGTGGATGATGATACTTCCTATGAAGAGATGGTTCAAAGCTGTGAGGCGCTGTCACTGTTGAAGACGAAGTATGGTGTCTATTATGTCTTCGGCAATCATGATGCAGGATATTCAAATACAAGAGGATACGGCTATCAGGAACTGAAAGACAATCTGATCCGTAATGGTGTTCATGTCCTGGAAGATCAAACGGTAAGTCTGACCGATCAGATCGCATTATGCGGACGTCTTGATACGAAATACAGCCGTAAAAGCATGGCGGAACTTGAAGAGCAGTTTCCGGAAAACAGCTTTGTGATTGTGGCAGATCATGAGCCCAATGATCAGAAGGCACAGCAGGAAGCAGGCGTCGGTCTGGGTGTTTCCGGACATACACATGGCGGTCAGGTATTTCCGCTTGGACCGATCGGGGTCATGATCGGAGCTAATGATATGGTCTATGGCAAAAGAATACAGGATCAGACAACCTTCATCGTCTCCTCCGGGATCGCTGACTGGGCCTTCAAATACCGTACAGGCTGTGTATCTGAATATGTGGTGATTGATCTTGTTGAATACGAGACATTACATACCGAATCATAAAGACATATGAAAAAGGAGCTTTCGAGCTCCTTTTAATGTTGCCTGTAATATGATCAGCTTTCACAGTGTGCCTTAACCTTGCCATGTACTGCCCAGCAGGTAATGATGTGCACAGTAACAACCAGTACCCAGGAAATCGGATAAACGATATAAAGGTTTGTAATGACAGGGTTGAGCTTGAAGAATGTTGCAATCCACAGCAGACGGAAGCCGCAGACCATGACCAGTGTATTGATCGTAGGCAGTGTGACATAGCCGACACCGCGCAGGATGGAAGAGAAGCAGCCCATCATGGTATCGATGAAGCAGAGTCTTCCGACATAGGCCATACGCACCATACCTGCCGCAATAACATCAGGGGAAGAAGTATAGAAGCCAAGGAAGAAAGGTCCGAAGTGATAGATCATGTAGCTCATGATCATACCGATGGAAAGAATATAAACAATCGTGATTTCACTGATGGTATAGATGTTCTTCAGCTTCTTTGCGCCATAGTTCTGACCGATGAAGGTCTGTCCTGCCTGAGCGAAGCCATTGCATGCTGTGAAGATGAAACCTTCGATGTTTGCGGCAGCACCATTGCCTGCCATGACGGTTGCACCGAAGGAATTGATTGTGGACTGAATTGCGACATTGGAGATCGCAAAGACCGTACCCTGCAGACCGCAGGGGATGCCGATCTTGAGAATATCAATCATGCTTCTGAAGTCAATGCGGCAGTCTCTGAGTTCAAAGTGCAGGAAGTCAGTTTCATGGGCAAGGCATCTGACTACAAGACAGGCAGAGATGACCTGGGATGCGACAGTCGCTAAAGCAACACCGGCAACATCCATCTTAAAGACAATGACGAAGATCAGATTCAGCAGTACGTTGGCAATGCCGGCGATAGTCAGATAGTACAGCGGTCTTTGCGTATCGCCTTTGGAACGCAATGCGGCAGCACCGAAGTTATAGATCAGATTGGCGGGAAGGCCAATGAAGTAAAGACGCAGATACAGAGTAGACAGATTGAATACATTGTCGGGAGTACCCATGGCCGTCAGTAATCTGCCTGCAAGCAGTACACCCAGTACGGCTCCGCCAAGTCCATAGACAAGGCCCATGGCAATGGAGGTATGTACGACTTTC
>JAZUHS010000032.1:0-7557 GCA_045641845.1 Bulleidia sp.
TCCATAACCTGCTGTTTCTTTACAGTCCGTTTATTGTTTGTTTTCTGATTGCTGCGGTGTTTCAGACATAGAGACATGCGACCTGATGATCTCTTAATACCAGGTAGAACTCTCTTGTCATTGCCTTATTCAGAGCACCACGTTCCTTTTCGGCACATGTGAAGTCGATGGAGAGTTCCATGCCGTCTTCGGTGAGAGAGGTAATGCCGACGTATCTGGGCGGATATAACAGTCCAGGATATTTCTGCATCATTGTACTGCATGTTGCACGCAGCAGTTCTTCCACCTGTTCCAGCTGTGCCTTGTAGGAGATGATCAGAGAAATTCTTTCGGTAGATGCTTTCTTGGTCATATTCAGAATGGACTTGATGCTGGAGTTGTTGTAGATCTGAATATTGCCGGCTGTATCTTCGATCTTTGTTGTACGTAAACCGATATCTACAACCATGCCTTCGAACTTATCGAGAGAGACAATATCACCGACACGGAAGGAACCTTCAAAGACGATGAAGATACCGGCGATGATATCGCTGATCAGACTCTGTGAGCCTAAACCAATGACAACCGACATGATGCTTGCACTGGTCACTAGACCGGCTGTACTTACACCTAACAGGGATAAGCCATAGAAGATGCTGAAGAGTACAGAGCCGTACTTGACGACAGATAGGATCAGACGGCCGATGGTTTCCACACGTGTACCCATGTTGGAAATGATGAAGCGGATTAACATGGAGATGATGGTGGAAATCGCGAATACGGAAATCAGAGTGATGACAAAGGCTACATAAGCAAAGTAATTGAAGCTGTGTTCCCAGTTTCCGTTAGCGATATAGCTGATGACGGAATCTGCTCCGAACAAGGTATTCGAGAAGGTTGCACAGATCAGTACAGTCATGACGAACATCGCCAGAATAATACTGAATATACGGCTGAGCTTCTGGGAAGGAATCAGATTCTTCCAGCGCTGGTTGGTGGCAGAGAAACGGGACGCAGCGGTTCGTGCATATTTCTCTGAACCGTTCTTCATGCGGATCTTGATGATGTCATTGTCGTTGCGCTCTACAATGCGCCTTTCTGTGACTTCACGCAGATACTTTTCTTCACTGTCATAGGTCAGTACACTGCTTAAGAACAGGAACAGGAAGAAGAGAATACTTAATCCGACTGTGATTAAGGAAATAGGCAGACGTCCTGCAAACAGGTCGTCAGAAGGAATTGCGGCAGCGATCCAGTAGCCATTCTTGAAGAAATAGCTCAGGAAGTAATCTGTACCGTTGACACGTGTAAATCCTTTATAGGATTCCGAGAAGGAAACAGAAGGGATTTCCAGTTCTTCGGAAGTTTTGCCGATCGCAGATTCTTCCGGTGCCCAGAGGCAGGTATGATCAGCAGTGTTATCGAAGAGAACCATGAATCCGGAAGTATCTACCTTCATCTGGTGAATCAGATACTGAGGTTCCGTGGATTCCATAATCCGGTTGATTGTCTCATCACAGATGCCGCCCTGTACGATACCGCGGTGTCTAGTGACTGTATAGGATTCGTCATTGAGCAGGTAATATCCGTCCTGCATAAACTGATGATATGCAGATTCCGTAACATATCTTCCGGTATCTGCGCCATCTCCATCCAGAGTGTAGTAGAAGAATACGTT
Source organism: Bulleidia sp. (assembly GCA_045641845.1). Classification (GTDB taxonomy): domain Bacteria; phylum Bacillota_I; class Bacilli_A; order Erysipelotrichales; family Erysipelotrichaceae; genus Bulleidia. Next base: position 1,658 of record JAZUHS010000032.1, read on the forward strand.
TCCGACATACTGCATGGTCTGTCCGTATTCATCTTCCTGAGGCTTCTGTACCAGCTGGTCGATTTCACCTAAGGCAATACGGCGGAATTCGTGCGACTGATGTTCGGGATCATCACTGAGCACGAAATACCAGCGGTCGGTATTTGTAGCAATGGTTCTGCCATGATCATCCATGATATACAGCGTATCCAGACCATTCTGTTCAGCCAGGTTCTGCAGTGCGGAAGAATTGGCGATGGATGTCAGCGGAATGCCTGCATCAGTAAAGACAGCAGCGTATTGTTCATTCTTGTAAGTGTGAACAGAATCTTCAGCACGCAGATGTTCACTGTGATTGAAGACGATATCAGGATCTTCTTCCAGCATGTAGGCCAGAACACCGATCTTGGAAGCGAACTGATTCTGATAGCGGTTCATGAGAATTTCGGAACTGCTTTCCGCACCTGAGAATACATTTTCTGCCTGACGGATTGCAGCTGCGCTTTCTGCCAGTCCCTTGGAGATTTCAATCAGAGTCTGGGCATTGTAGGAAATCGCAAAGAGTACGGTGACAACAATGACAATCACAGGAGCTAATGCTTTGGCGACACCAAGCTTGAAGTAAATCTGTTCTCCTTTGAATGTAAACAGGCGGACATTGTGAATACTCTTGATTGTTTCCATGGACAGGTAATAGTCCTCATCACCGCGATCAAGAATGTTTTCGTCATAGTAGACCAGCTGATCCGGATCGACATGAAGAAGGGCGGAGTAGAAGATGCACAGGGCAGCACCGATCAGGAAGGCCAGGGCAGTAACCAGAATGGAAATGCGGTTATTGGCATAGACTTCTTCCAGTGAGCTTACAGCGCTGATGACAATGTATTCTCCATACAGAGGAGAACTGTAGAACTTTGAGTAACAGTGGTACGCAGTACCGTCGATGGTCTGTGTACCGGAATACTGATCTTCCAGGGCTGCGGGAGTTAAGCCGTAGTCCATGGCATTTTGGGAAGTCAGATCACAGATGCCGTTATTGAAATAGAGGAATTCTCCGGTTTCTGCATTTACAGCAAAGAGGAAGCCGGTTTCACCAAGTACGGTATTGGAGAGGATCGGTCCCAGATTCTTCAATGCTGCATACTGTTCTTCCAGAATGGCACTGGGAATACCGTAGATCAGGTTATATTCATCGTTCAGCTTTCGGCCATAGAAGTAAACTTCGTTGTCTTCATCTTTGGGTGATGCCTGTATGCAGGAAGTATTATCATCCAGAAGAGCAGTGAACTGTTCTTTACTGAAGGTTCCGTTTGTCAGTACATTGACGCCAAGGTAGGCTCTTCGAGGTGAGAGAACAACTGTTCCGTCGTTATCTGTTACAAAGAGAGAACCTTCTCCCTTCAGAGCATTGGACAGCTCCTGCATGACACTGCATCTTTCGTCCACGGTCGCTTCCGTCAGACTTCTGTATTTTCCAGTATCAAGAAGAATGGCGATGTCATTCAGGATCATGTTGTTATCCTGATGATAACGCTCAATCAGCATCTCTACCTTTTCGGTATTTTCATCCATGGTTTCGACAATGGATGAGATGGCAACGGAAGCGGATTTCTCCGTTTTCATTTCCGAATATCGCTGCTGCATATGCTGAACGAACATGATGACGAAGGTGAGTCCGGCAAACATGATCAGAGTATTCAGAATAAAGGTACGATACAGCAGTTTTTTACTGTTTTTCTTTTTCTCCGGCATAGGTGTTCTCCTGTATTGCGCGCATTGATCAGGTCAATGCCGTCAAGGCATAGTCATCTTTTATTGTATATTGAACTGCCCGTTCTTCACAGGATGAAAATGCAAAAGCGCAGTCTCTGAATCAATTTCTTCTGTTTATGCATCTTCTGATCGGACAAGGCGGCAGCTATGAGATGATGATCAAAGATGTGCATTTATGTATACTGATTCATCACAGCAGAAACCTGATCAGCGTTTTTCTTTTTACAAGGAAACTGATATTGTGTATACAGTTTCCGATATTGTGCGTAAATATGCGAAATATTAACTGTAAATATACACAGGTTTCCATATAATGAAATCAGTACAGTCATCATTCGGGTTATATATCATCCGGATGTCAGAAAGGAAAACAGAATATGAAAGCATTGAAAGTGATTCTCAGTATTATCCTGATTGCGGCAGTTGCTGCAGCAGCTCTGTTTGTTAAGGTCACGAATGTGAAAACAACCAAGATGACCGATCGCTTCCTGGAGAAGTTCGATGCCGTAGCTCCGCTAACAGCACGTGATATGGGCGATTACAGCACGATCAGTAAGAACGGCATGAATTTCCATCTTCGCTCTTATGCCTGCGGGGATCTTGGCTATGTCAGTGTCATTGAAATGGATGCCATGCTTGGTCTGATGAAGATGGATACAATGATGTTCGTTCCGGCTGAGAAGGATGTGCCGCTCTACAGCTGCGACAGAATCCTTGCGATGGGCAACGATACGCTGATGATGGAGATGTATAATCTCTGCATTGATAAGGAACAGCAGCGTGACATGTCAGCTTTTGACGAAGTAATTGCTTCCTTAAGTGATCTCAAGGATGGCAGTATTTCAGAAAGATGGTATGACTACCTGCAGCTGCCGCAGACATTCGTCAAGAAGGCAAAGAATGTAGATGATCGCTATGTCAAAGCCATTGAAGAATATACTGATGCCTATATTGAAATGCTTACTGCTGCAGATGAATGTGATCGTGAAGCAAAGCTGAAGGAAATCAAATTCTACGTAGATGGTCTGTTTGAAAAGGGCAGTCCTACAGTAGAACAGTTCGTCAAGCTGATGCCTAAGGAAGATGCCTATGATCTCTATCGCCGCTTTGTCTTCTGCAGTGAACCCGGTGATCGTTGATTTATCGGTTGACATCCTGTCTATGATGGCAGGGTGTTTTTTACGTTAAAGATGCAGAAAAACGGTTCTGTATCATCCTGTTCGCATGTCATTGACGATCTGTTTCCGATTGCATATAGTGTTCTTCGTTGAACATCAAAAGGAGGCAGTTTATGAAACTTCTGGTGACAGTATTGATCTGTTTTCTGGCCGGTGCAGGGGCCGGTATCGGTACAGGCTTTGCGGGTATGAGTGCTGCAGCGATGATCGGTCCGATGCTTACAGCGTTCCTCGGTATTCCTGCCTATCAGGCTGTCGGCATCGGCCTTGCCAGTGATGTACTGGCTTCCGCGGCCAGTGCATGGACATATCATAAAAACGGCAATCTTGATATCCGCAATGCATTGACTCTGCTTGTGACAGTTCTTCTGATGACAGTAACAGGAAGCTATGCTGCTTCCTTCCTGCCTGAAAGAGCAATGAGTTCCTCTACCCAGATCGGTATGATCTGCATCGGTCTGCGCTTTCTGTTAAAGCCGGTAACAACTACAAAGGAACAGATGGAAACGGTTGATGCCCGTACGCGTCTGATCAAATCTCTGGTCGGCGGATGTCTTGTCGGCTTCATCTGCGGCTTTGTCGGAGCAGGCGGCGGCATGATGCTCTTGTTTGTACTGACCAGCTTCCTTGGCTATGAAATGCATATGGCTGTTGGTACCAGTGTCTTCATCATGGCCTTTACGGCTTTGACCGGCGGCGTGAGCCACTTCATGATCGGCGGTACTCCGGATGTACTGTGTCTTGTATTATGTGTTGTCTTTACACTGATCTGGGCGAGAATCGCTGCTGTGATTGCCAATCGTTCCGATGCAGTGACACTGAATCGTGTTGTCGGCGTTGTCATGATTCTGACCAGTGCTGCCGTTCTTCTGTTTTCCTATGTTTTCTAGGAGTCTGTCTTAAGATTTCACAAAAGTGACAGATACTGTCCGATATCTTCTATGAAAATGTGGTAAAGTATGCTCCTCAAAGAGGTGACATGTATGACTGCAGGGAAAAAGAAGAGACATCTGAATCCGAGGATCCTGAATGTGCTGTCTGCACTCTCACTGCTTGCGCTGATTGTTTCCATGTATACAGCGACCAGTGAACTGCTTCTGTTAAAAACACAGCAGAAACAGATTGCGCAGTCAGAAGCGCGTCTGCAGGCTCTGCAGGATGAGAATGCAATGCTGTTAAAAGACAAGCGAAACCTGCAGGATCCCGACTATATTGGCAATCTTGCCCGCTGCAAATACTTCCTCTCAAAAGAAGGGGAACAGCTGTTTGTCATTCCGACAGACAAGGATTAAGCATACAGGCAGGTCATTTTCTGATCTGCCTTTTTATGATGTCTGCAGTTATTTTTACTGCAGGAACGGTAGAAATATCATGATGATGCATACGGAAGCCTGGAGGGCTTCTGAGAGGCTTACAGCATCATTTCATGATGTTGTTACAAAGTTAAGATGATGTTAATGGCGAAGTCAGTGAACAGGGAATATCATTATGGAAAACAGGGAGGTGGATGTATGGCATGCATGGTTGAATATATGCAGTGGCGTTCGGATCTGACAATACAGCAGGATTCATTTAATGAAGTTGATTATGCCGTACTGTGCGAACTGACATATCTTGATATGAGCAGAGTTTATGACAAGGTGGAAGACCATCGTCTGCGTACGATTGTGCAGGAGATTCTTCATGATGGCACTCTGGATCTGAAGGTCGTTCTTGAAAACAAGGATGGTCTGAAAGCCATTGCCATGGCCGCGCAGTCGGCACGTTATGGTGATCTTGTTGTCGCTGATCATATCGATCTCTATGATCCTGTGGACATGACGCAGTTCTGTGCGATGACATGGGAACTTGGCAATGGTTCTGCCTGTGTGATCTTCCGCGGTACGGATGATACGTTGGCAGGATGGAAGGAAGACTTCATTGCCAGCTATACCCATTCCAACTCGCAGCTGATGGCTTCCGCTTATCTGCATGCAGCGCTTAATATCTATGACAATGTGATTGTTGCAGGACATTCCAAGGGTGGCAATCTTGCTTTATATGCGGCTTCACTGATGCCGGAAGAAGTGGGAAAGAAGATCAGTCATCTGTATCTGCTGGATTCTCCGGGATTATGCGAAGATATGTTTTCGCAGGAAATGCTGGTACTGCTGGATCCGTATGTAACCTGTGTGCTGCCGGAGGATTCCGTTGTCGGCCGTATCTTTGAACCGGCCTTCAGCGATCGTCAGATTGTTTCCAGTACTTCCTTTTCACTGCTGGCGCATGAGTTATGCACATGGGAGCTGCTGGGCAAGAAGTTTACCTGCAGGGAAAGCTTTACTTCCGGATCCAATGCCGTTAATGATCTGATCAATCACTGGCTGAAGACCATTCCGATTGAGGAAAGAGCAGGTGTTGTGGAGAAGCTGTTCGGTACGATTGAGAAGATGGGCGTTCATTCTCTGAGTGAACTGCGTGAAACGATGACACTGGAACATCTTTCCCGCAGTATCAGAGAAGATACCAGCCAGATTCTGGATAATGTCAGACGTACAAGAGAAAAGCTGCGTGATCAGCTTTCCAGAAAGGATATTAAGGCAGAAGAGGTGTGAACCTCTTCTTTTCTTTCGGTCATTTGAACGTACGAAGTAATGACAATCGGTTAATATACAGACAAAGGAGAAAAAATATGCTCGATTTTATCAAAAGCAGAAGAAGTACAAGAAGATACAAGACAGACAAAGTGCCGGCAGAACTGATCGAACAGGTCGTGGAAGCAGGCAGATACGCTCCCTGCGGAGGCAATAATCAGTCCACACATTTCTTTGTGGTAACCAATGAAACTGTACTGGATGAAATCGCAAAGATCGCTGAAGGTGAATTTGCTAAGATGGAGGCTGGTCCGGATACTTATCCTTCTCTTGCCACAAGCATCAATGCCTCAAAGAAGGGTGGATACAGATTCCACTTCAATGCTCCGGTACTGAT
>JAZUHS010000033.1:0-6311 GCA_045641845.1 Bulleidia sp.
TGAGCATTGTACTGAGAGAATACGTTGTTCCAGATTTCTACATAACGGTCATTTTCCATTTCCTTGAAGAACAGATCTTCACCGATTCCGTCAGGATCGAATTCAGGACCTCTGTCATAGTAGATTTCAGAGTCAGGTCCGCAGGGGCCTTCGCCGATTTCCCAGTAGTTATCATAGGACTTCAGGATATGCGCAGGATTGAGACCGATGACTTCTGTCCAGATTCTGTATGTTTCTGTATCATCCGGATACATTGTGACGTAAAGCCTGTCAGGATCGAAACCGATCCATTTAGGAGATGTCAGGAATTCCCAGGACATCTTCAGGGATTCTTCCTTGAAATAGTCGCCGATGGACCAGTTGCCCAGCATTTCGAAGAAGGTATGATGTCTTGCTGTCTTACCTACATTTTCGATATCATTTGTACGAATGCACTTCTGAGCATTGGCGATTCTGTTGCACTTCGGCTTTTCTCTGCCGTCCAGATACTTCTTGAGAGCAGCAACACCTGCATTGATCCACAGCAGTGTAGGATCATCGACCGGAACCAGAGAAGCGCCCGGTTCGATCATGTGTTCATGTTCTTTGAAGAATTCAAGGAACATTGCACGAATTTCGTTACTTGTTAAGTTCTTCATTTTCTCCTCCAACAAAAAAACGTTCCTGATAACAGGAACGCAGAGTACGCGGTACCATCCTGATTCGCACTGCATATGCAGCACGCACCTTAATTGCCGTTAACGCCGGAAACGTCGCTGATTAGGCGCTCTCCAAAGCAGCTTCATATCGTTTTCCCTCAGGCTTGCACCATCCGCCTTCTCTCTAAAAGTTCTGCGATACTACTCGTCTTCTTCATCGATTTGCACGCAACATGATAACACAAAAGAAATGCTGTTGACTATTACTTATATATATAAATACTATAGACTTCTCATTATGTTGAAGTATCTTCAACGTTTTGTTGATTGTAGTATGTATGAGGCAGGCATAGAATGAAATCACTTGTAATTAGATTACATTGGGAGATGAAAAGAAAATGAAAAACTTAGTCAAGACACTCTCTGCCGGCGTTCTGGCGATCGCTTTGGCAGGCTGCACTGTTGGCGGCTCCGCACCTGCTGCTTCCAACACTCCTGCAGCACCCGGCTCCGATGCTGCTGAAGGCGGCAAGAAGCTGGTAGGCGTTCTGCAGCTTGTTCAGCACCCGGCTCTGGATGCTGCTACACAGGGCTTCATGGATGCAATTACTGAAGCATTCGGCGACGAAGTAGAATTCGATGTACAGAATGCTGCCGGCGACACAGCTACAGCTAACACAATCGCTGCTTCTCTGGTTGCTGAAGAATGCGACCTCGTTCTGGGTAATGCTACTCCTGCCCTGCAGGCTCTGGTATCTGCTACAAACACAATTCCGGTACTCGGTACAGCTGTTACAGAATACGGTACAGCTCTGGGTATTGAAAACTTCTCCGGTACAGTAGGCGGCAACATTTCCGGTGCTTCCGACCTGGCTCCGCTGGATCAGCAGGCTGCTATGTTCACAGAACTGCTGCCCGAAGCAACAAAGATCGGTATCCTCTACTGCTCCGCTGAACCTAACTCCGTATATCAGGCTAAGGTTGTTGAAGAAGAACTGACAAAGGCTGGCAAGACAGTTACTGTTTATACATTCTCCGACTCCAACGATATCTCTGCTGTTACTCAGACAGCTTGTGCTGAAAACGATGCTCTGTACATCCCTACAGATAACACAGCAGCTTCCTGCACAGAAGCAATCAACAACGTTGCTTCCGTAGCCGGCACTCCGATCATCGCCGGTGAAGAAGGCATCTGCGCTGGCTGCGGTATTGCTACTCTGTCCATTTCCTACTATGACCTCGGTGTTGCTACAGGTAACATGGCTGTCAAGATTCTGAATGGTGCAGATGTTGGTACACTGCCTGTAACATACGCAGAAACATTCACTAAGAAGTACAACCCCGCTCTCTGCGAAGCTCTGGGTATCGCAATCCCTGAAGGCTACGCAGCAATCGAAGGCTGATTCTAAACCACAAAGAATAAGCTGGGATACCTGAAACAGGTATCCCTTAATTTTGTTTATTGATCATCAGGAGGAATTATATGATCCATATCAGTTATGCGACCGGTTCCCTCAGTATCTCACGTTTATTCGCGTCCTTCCCTTCCGGAATTGCGCAGGGTATCTGCTGGGGTATCATGGCTCTTGGTCTTTACATTACTTATCGTATGCTGGATGTCGCTGACCTTTCCGTCGATGGTACATTCACTACAGGCGGCGCCGTTGCCGTCATGCTGATTATTGCCGGCATGAATCCCTGGCTGGCTGTGCTGATTTCCTTTGTTGCCGGTGTTCTGGCCGGTACTGTTACAGGTCTGCTTCACACAAAACTCGGCATTCCTGCCATCCTGTCCGGCATTCTGACACAGTTTGCATTATGGTCCGTCAACCTTGCCATCATGGGCTTTGCCGCTAACAAAGCAATCAGCGTTGACCGCTATAATCTGGCAATTTCTTCCCGTTTCGTAACACCTGCAATCATCACTGCTTCCGCAACTGCAATCGGTGTCATTGCCCTGCTCTACTGGTACTTCGGCACAGAAACAGGTTCCGCTATGAGAGCTACCGGCTGCAACCCCGAAATGTCCAAGGCGCAGGGTATCAACATCAACACCATGAAGGTTGTCGGTCTTGCCCTCTCCAATGGTCTGGTTGCTTTCTCCGGCGGTATGATGGCTCAGTTCCAGGGCTATGCTGATATCAACATGGGCCGCGGTGCCATTGTCATCGGTCTTGCCGCTGTCATCATCGGTGAAGTTCTTGGCGAAGCCGTTGCCGGCAAGCACCTGAACTTCCTGGGCAGACTGTTATTCGTTGTCATCGGCGGTATCATGTACTATCTGGCCATCGATGTCGTTCTCTGGCTCAAGCTCAACTCCAACTTACTGAAGCTGTTCACAGCAATCGTCGTCGCAATCTTCCTTGCTGTTCCCTATCTGCAGGGACAGGCTAAGGCTTCCTTTGCAAAGGCAGGAAAGAATTCCCTGAAGGAGATGGAATAATATGACAGCAATGCTCGAAATCAAGAATATCTCCAAGACATTCAATCCCGGTACAATCAACGAAAAACATGCACTGAACAATCTGAACCTGACCCTCAATGAAGGTGACTTCGTGACTGTCATCGGCGGTAACGGCGCCGGCAAGTCCACAATGCTGAATGCTGTAGCCGGTGTATGGCCCGTCGACAGCGGTGCAATCCTGATTGATAACACTAACGTTACCGGTCTTGCCGACTTTGAAAGATCTTCCCTGATCGGCCGTGTATTCCAGGATCCGATGATGGGTACTGCTCCGGATATGCAGATTGATGAAAACCTCGCTCTTGCAGCAAGACGCGGCAAGAAGAGAACTCTGCGCTGGGGTGTTACAAAGAAGGAACGTGCAGCTTATAAGGAACAGCTCAAGTCTCTGGACCTTGGTCTGGAAGATCGTCTGACTGTTAAAGTAAGACTGCTTTCCGGCGGTCAGAGACAGGCGCTGACACTGCTGATGGCTTCCCTGCAGAAGCCGAAGCTTCTGCTTCTGGATGAACATACAGCTGCACTTGACCCTAAGACAGCTAAGCGCGTTCTGGAAATCACAGAAGAAATCGTCAACCGTGATCATCTGACAGCAATGATGGTTACACATAACATGGCTGACGCCATCCGTATCGGCAACCGTCTGATCATGATGAATGAAGGCAAGATCATCTATGATGTCAGCGGTGAAGAAAAGAAGAATCTGACTGTCAAGGATCTGCTCGACAAGTTCAACGAAATCTCCGGTGAACAGTTCGCAGATGACAAGGCTCTGCTTTCCAAGTAATTATCTTTCATCTCTTCAGGCCCGTCTCCTAAAGGAAGCGGGCTTTTGTCATTTTGCGCATAACAAAAGACCGAAATCAGTGATTCGGTCTCTTTTCATATCCGTAATTGATCAGAACTCATCGAAGGCATTCAGACGTCGATCGAATTCAAGCAGGATATCCTTCAATGTCGTATTGCGGTGATGTCTTTCCAGGGTTGCAATCCCTCTGGCAAAGACCTGCGGATCCCCCAGCAGCACCAGTGCCTTACGGGCACGCGTAATGGCTGTGTAGATCAGCTTTCTCTGCAGCATGATCGTATGCTGTGAAGTAAACGGCATGACAACAATCGGATACTCATTGCCCTGTGACTTGTGTACGGATGTACAGTAAGCAAGTGTGATATTGACAAAGCTGTCAGGCTTGTATTCCACGTAGCTGCCCTGGAAGTCCACTACAACCGTGGTCTTGCGATCCTCGGTATGACGGGCATCGATGATTTCCTCAAGGATACCGATATCGCCATTGTATACACCATCATCCGGCTGATTCTTCAGCTGCAGAATCTTATCCCCTTCACGCAGCACCATATACCCGGAACGCACTTCCTTCTTTTCAGGGGATGGCGGATTGAGGCATTCCTGAAGAGCATTGTTCAAAACATCAATACCGGCAGAACCGCTATACATTGGTGAAAGCACCTGTATATCATCCTGACTGTAACCTTTATCAATCGCACTCTGTACAACGGAAAGAACATTACGGCGGACATCATAGGCCGGACAGCTGTGGAACAGCACATCATGACCATAGTTTTCAAAGTTCACTTCCCCGTTGTTGATATCATGGGCAAGTGCAATGACATCACTTCCTTCACGCTGACGGTAGATATGTTCCAGACGAATTACCGGATAAAGTTGTGTTTCAATCAGATCACGCAGAACACAGCCAGGTCCGACACTGGGCAGCTGATCCTCATCGCCGATCAGACAGATACGGCGGACATTGCGGGAGGCTCTTAACAGTGAAGCAAACAGATAGCTGTCAACCATGGAGAACTCGTCCACGATCAGAAGATCCGCATCAATCGGTTCCTGTTCATTGCGGCCGAAGGTATTGGATTCCAGATCCCATTGCAGCAGAGAATGAATCGTTGCCGTACCTGTTCCCGTCAGTTCCGCAAGACGCTTGGCTGCACGGCCGGTCGGAGCTGCACAGACAATATTCATATCCGGATACAGCATGCGGAAGAGCGTTGTCATCGCCCGTACAACGGTTGTCTTACCGGTACCGGGACCTCCGGTCACGATCATGAAAGGCTCGGAAAAGAACTTCTCCAGTGCATCTTTCTGCTTTTCGTCATATTCAATCTGAAGCTCTGTTTCCAGTGCACGAAGATATGTATACATATGATCCGCATCGATTTCATCGATCTTCCGATACGGAAAACCACTGAGATATGTCGCGATCATACGTTCACTGTCATATTGTGAAACGGCATAGATCTTATCACCATCCGCAACCAGCGAACGCTTCAGGATGGCCGCAGCAAGCTGTTCTTCAAAGACAGCTTCCATTCCCGGCATCTTCCTGCAGCAGTGACGGCGCAGTTCTTCCTTTTCGACGTATGTATCACCGCTGGACATGGAAAGATCCATAACGGCAGAGACCATATATGCATAAAGACGTCTTTCATCTTCCGGATCAAAACCAAGGGAAGATGCAATCTTATCTGCGGTTTCAAAGCCGAAGCCATCGCACTCCTCAACGACTCTGTAGGGATTCTCCTTGATTTTTTCCAGAGCCTGCTTGCCATAGGTCTTATTGAGTCTTGCCAGATTGCGCATGCCGACACCATGGACATTGAGGAATCTCACCAGTTCCTCCAGACCATCGTCGGAATTCTTCATTCCTTCTTCGATCGCCGCAATCTGACGCTCACTGAGACCTTGCACCGTACGCAGTACCATCGGATCCTCACGGATCATGGCCAGACACTCATCACCAAGAGCCTTAACCACTTTCTCTGCCGTTGCTTTGCCGATGCCCTTGAAAGCTTCACCGGAAAGATAACGGACAATACCCTCCTCTTCACTTGGAAGAGGCTTTTCGTAGTTGTCGACCTTGAACTGCATGCCGTAGCGGGGATGCTCGACATAGCTGCCGTAGAGAACATAAAGAACATCGGTTTCAGCTGACGGGAATGTACCGGTGATTGTAATCGTGCGCTCATGTTCATCAGCGACCTTGAACTTGGCTACTGTATAGAAATTTGTATCATTATGAAAAAGCACATACATAATCTTTCCGCGCAGACGCACAGGTTCATCCATCAGTTCCATCGTGTTCTCCTTTCTCTTAAAGCAGACTCAGCAGTAAGTTATAAATCATATGCACCATCATGCCGCTCAGCAATGTATCTTCCTTTCGCAGAGGAAGCGC
>JAZUHS010000034.1:0-4838 GCA_045641845.1 Bulleidia sp.
ACCCATCTAACTAATGATAGTTCTGGAATAAGGGGTGGTGAGAGCCTCATTGAGGTAGTCAAAGCTACAGGTATAAGATGCAAATCCACATTCACATATTTCAAATACTACAGAAGGAAATAACCGTTCACAATCATCGGCAGAAGAGATTGAAGAAAGGAGACGTATATTTCTCATTAGCCAGATGGGCTAATTGGAATATACCAGGAAAAAGAAAAGGATTATGACGTACTGTCATAATCCGATCTGATTTACTGATTCAGTACTGATTATTCCTGAACAAGCTGTTCGGGATAATCAGCAGCAACTGCATCGTAGATTGTCTTATCGTAGATGTGGAAGCCGTACTTCTTGAAGAAATGAGTAGTTGCAGCAGAGCCGACTGCATCGATTGTCTGCAGAGCACCTCTGAAGTCGCTTTCGAAATCAGCAACGTTATCAGCATCATTTCTGACAACATAATACTGAGAATCGAAACCAAGGGAGATGTACCAGCCATCATCCATCTTGGAGTTGATCAGGTTAGTTCTGACTGTGGAATCGATATCACTGGATTCCAGTGTATAAACTCTGGAAACAGGAGTTGTATCGGAGCTGTTTTCCTCAGCTGCTTCTTCAGGAGTCTTGGAACCATCTTTCAGTTCGCTCAGAGCCTTTTCAGCATCTTCCTTTGTGGAGAACTTGATGACTGTTGCCTTTACAGGGCTGTACTTTGCAACCAGTGCTTCCATGTCTTCAGTGATGTATTTGTCGACCAGCTGTTCAGCCTGCAGAGAGGGAAGCAGATAGTCATTTACATATTCATCTTCTGTCATGCCGGATGTTTCCAGATAGGAAGCGAAGGAATCACCATACAGAGCCTTGTAGCTGTCCAGAGTACTCTGTGCTGTGTTCTTCATATCATCTGTAACTTCGATTTCCTGTGCGGAAATGATTCTTGTTGCCTCATTGATTGCTGTAGGAGCACCTGCGGAACTCTTCATCAGAGCGTACATATCGCCCTTTGTGATTGTCTTGGAACCAACCTTCATGACAACGTTGGAAGAATCCTTCAGCTTTGCTTCAGCATCTGTGCATCCTGCAAGAGGAGCGATCGCCAGCATTGCGGCGAGAACGAGATTAATCTTCTTCATTGTTCTTACCTCCTCAGTTTTCCTTCACACCGAACTGTTCCTTGATCAGAGCTTCAAGTTCAGCATTGCCGTTGAAGTCAACGCCGATTTCCTGAGCCTTAGCCCAGACAGCTGTGTTTTCGAGTGTTGTGTCGTAGTTCTGAACCAGAAGCATATAAGGATCTGTATCAGCATTGTTAGCTTCGAGTGTATCGGGAGTAGCAGCTGTGCAGTAGATCTTGAAGTAACCGAAGTTATCGGAACGTACCCATTCACTGACTTCGCCTTCCTGCAGAGCAAGTGCTGCTTCGAGGAATGCAGAGTCCAGAGAGGAAGAGTTCTTATCGATGATACCCAGATCACCGCCGCTGGAAGCTGTGGAAGAATCTTCACTGTGGTCTGCGGCAGCGACTGCAAAGCCTGCGCCGGATTCCAGCTTCTTATCAACGGCATTCATTCTTGCCTGTTCATCAGCTGTAGGTTCAGCTGCAGGATTGCTGCTGTCTTCGTACTTGATCAGAATGTAGCTGATCTGACGGATCTGCAGATCGTCGAAGTTTGTTCTTGCATAATCAGCTGTAACAGCTTCAATCTTCTGAGCTTCTACCAGATATTCTTCCAGATCTGTGTAGCCTGTAGCGAGCAGGTCGCTCATCAGCTTTTCTTCAGCAGAAGAACCATAGTATGTTTCGTAGTTGGCGCGAATGGAAGCAGCCTGTGTAGCAGCCTTGTCCTTCATTTCGCTTGTTGTCTTTGCAGTTGCGTCTGCAACAGCCTGCTTGAACAGTGTTACAGCAGCAGTAGTGCCTCTTGTCTTGTAGAGTTCATCGTAGAACTCAGCAGCTGTTGTATCCTGGTTGTTGACAGTGAAGACTACATCTTCGCCATTAACAGACTTACCCTGCAGTTTTCCTTTGTTGGTATCGTAGATGTAGAATGTACTGATGGCAGCGAAGATCAGTACAACAGCGACTACGAACCAGTTCTTTTTCAAGAATTTGCTCATAAATCCTCCTTATATAAAAAACGCCACATCATTATAAAATAGTCGCTGTCTTTTTGCAATTTTGCGCAGGTGAAGTTTCGCTGAACATCAGTCTTACAATCAGCGGTGGTGCAGGGCAGATAGTATCGCTGTACAGACAGGAAAAAAAGTGATGAAATATTGCATAAATCAAGCATAAACATTGAGGGATAGTCTTTTAACACTTCCTTCTTTATTGATGCTATAATCATGCGCGGAATGAGGTAAAGCTATGAAAACACTCGAAATCAAAGACCTTCACGTTGAAGTAGAAGGCAAGGAAATACTGAAAGGTGTTGATCTTACAGTCAACGAAAATGAAATCCATGCTCTGATGGGTCCTAACGGCAACGGCAAGAGTACTCTGCTGGCCGCAATCATGGGCAACCCGAAGTACAAGGTAACTCAGGGCTCTATTACATATGATGGCAAGGATCTGCTGTCCATGCCTGTAAATGAAAGAAGCATCGCCGGTCTGTTCCTGGCTATGCAGTATCCTCAGGAAATTCCCGGTGTTACAAACAGTGACTTCCTGAGAGCTGCGATGAATGCCCGCAGAGAAACTCCTGTTTCCCTGTTCAGATTCATCAAGGAAATGGAAAAGACAATCAATGATCTGCAGATGAAGGAAGACCTTGCTCACCGTTTCCTGAACGAAGGTTTCTCCGGCGGTGAAAAGAAGAGAAATGAAATCGTACAGATGGAAATGCTGAAGCCGTCTCTGGCCATGCTCGATGAAATCGACTCCGGTCTGGACGTTGACGCACTTCGTATTGTTGCGGATGCACTGAATAACATGCATAAGGAAAACGGCATGTCCATGCTGGTTGTTTCCCACTATGAACGTTTTTATCAGCTGATCCGTCCTGAATTTACACATGTTCTGGTCAATGGCCGTATCGTTCTGAGCGGCAATGCCGATCTGTTTGAAAAGATCGATCAGGAAGGTTATGACTGGATCTATAAGGAATATGATGTACAGCCTGCTGCTGAAGCACAGGAAAACAAGCGTGCTGTTTCCCTCGGAAGCTGTGCGGTCAGAACAGCTGCAGAAGGTTCCGGCAACTGATGCAGGCAGTTCGTACAAACTGCGATATCTCTCTGGCGGAAGGCTACAGTGAGTTTGAGATCGATTCTGACCGTGATCTTGAAATTACTTTCCGTGCAGAAGGTAAGTGCGATGCGTTTGTCCGCATCGTACATGCAGGCAGTCTGAGAATCCGTACATTCGCAGCTGCCGGTGCTCAGGTAAACTATCTGTTCTGGAATGTCAGTGATGAAAAGCTGACAGCAGATGAAAGCCATGAAGTTATGAGTGATGCCCGCGTGACTGTTGCCTATGGTGAATGCAATGGCGGTGAGACAGTGCGCAAGACATATGTAGCTTTACGTGAACAGGGAGCAGAAGCGCTGGTATCCAGTGCCTCTCTGGTATCCTGCCGCAAGGATTATCGTATGGACGTTGTAAACTTTGCACCCCATACACATGGTGATATGAAGAACTATGCTGTTGTTCTTGCAACAGGCAATCTGATGATTGATGCCATCGGCAGAATCGTCAGAGGTGCATATGCTTCCGAAAGTCATCAGACATCCCGTGCTCTTTCCTTTGAGGATGGCCAGAAGGCTACAATCCTGCCGGAACTGCTGATTGATGAAAATGATGTACAGGCTTCTCATGCTATGTCCATGGGACGTGTGGATGAAGATCAGCTGTACTATCTGATGTCCAGAGGTCTTTCTCCTCAGCAGTGCACAAGTCTGATTTCCACAGGCTATCTGCTGCCGATTGCGGATACAATTGACAATCCTGAACTGAAGGAAAAGCTGAAGGAAGAAATGGAAAGGAAGATTGCTGAATTATGTTCGATGTAGAAAAAATCCGAAATGATTTTCCGATGCTGAAAAACAATCCGGATCTGATCTACTTTGATAATGCTGCGACTTCCCTGAAGCCTCAGAGCGTCATTGATGCTGTGACGGATTTCTACTGCAACCATACATCCAATGTTCATCGCGGTGATTATGATATTGCGGCGCAGAATGATCGTCTGTATGACGGTACAAGAAAGATCATTGCCCGCTTCATCAACTGCAGACCGGATGAAGTTGTATATACATTTAATGTAAGCCATGCTTTGAATCTTGCTGTGATGGGTCTTTGTGATCAGTTCAGTGAAGGGGATGTTGTTCTCACAACCCAGGCTGAACACGCCAGCAATCTTCTGCCCTGGTTTCACCTGCAGAAGGAAAAGGGAATCCGTGTAGAGTATATCGAAACGGATGCACAGGCGAACATCTCCATCGAGTCATTCCGCAAGGCCATGCATGAAGGCGTCAAGGCTGTTGCTGTTGCACAGGTGACCAACGTTCTTGGCAGTGTGCAGCCGATCAAGGAAATGACTGCGATTGCGCATGAATACGGTGCCCTGATGATTGTTGACGGTGCCCAGAGCGTTGCGCACATGAAGGTCGATGTAAAGGAGCTTGACTGTGATTTCTTCGGCTTCAGTGCTCATAAGATGTGCGGTCCCGGCGGTGCGGGTGTGCTTTACGGAAAGAAAGCGCTGCTGGAAAAGCTGAATCCTGTTTTCTATGGCGGCGATATGAATGCCCGTTTCAGTTCCGACGGCAATATCATTCTGAAGGACGTTCCGGTTCGTTTTGAAACCGGTACTCCGAATATCGAAGGTATTATCGGC
>JAZUHS010000035.1:0-14968 GCA_045641845.1 Bulleidia sp.
GTTTAAGCAGTTTCAGCCTCTGCCGTGTAAAAGATCTGGAGGCAATGACTTCAGATGCAGTAAAAAACTGGGTAAAGGAAAACAATATTGAGCTTTCAGACTTCACCAGACTCCCTGAGGGATTCTGAGCAGCTATCCCGAAGCATTATGAAAAGGAAGATATCGGCAATCACTACCGCCTGTCTTCCTTTTTCGCTTATTCCCGGTCCAGATAATACAGTACTCGTTTGTATTTGAATATTCCCTCTGCTGCCAGATCACGGAACCATTGATCAAAGTTCATCGTCCACCAGATCCATACAATACCTAAATGCAGTACATAGGCAAAGATATATGCGGTAAACAGTCTTGCGACAAAGATACCGATAAAGGTAATGACCATCGGTGTACGGACCATACCCGCAGACTTCAGATAGCCGATCGCAATCTTCTGTTTCAGGGCAGGGTATTGTGACCAGATCATGGTTGTCATGTAGCTCATGCCAATGGCGATCAGTTCCGGTTTGTCGGTCAGTGCCCGCAATGTCGGACGGGAGAGGAAGATCATATACAGAGTATTGATGATGCAGATGATGAAGCCGTAATGACTGATACGTTTGTAGGCATTCTTGTACAGAGTGCTGTCTCTGGCTCCTACTGCATTGCTGGATAAAGCAAGGGAAGCAGTCATGAAGCCGGCAGCCATCATGTCGACAAAGCCCTCCGCCTGTAAGCCTAACTGCAATGAAGCATAGACTTCACTGCCATAACTTAAGACGATGATGCTGAAGAAGACCATGGCAGTAGACCAGAAAGAACTTTCGATCGCTGCGGGAATGCCGGTACGGATGATTTCCAGAGCGGTAGCCACAGTATCTGCTTCGGTTGAACTTTCGATACCCTTGAACTTGCCGTTCTTGCCGTACAGAAGATAGATGCCGACCAGAAACATGATGACATATTCGATGTTCTGTGAAATGGCTGCACCGGTCAGATACATCGGACGAATCGGACCGAAGCCGAAGATCAGTACATAGCCGACGATGATATTTACGATATTGCCGATGGTCGCAATGAATAATGGTGTACGGGTATCACCATCTGCCTGAAAGGCGGCAGAGTTGAGATGCACCATTGCAACCAAGGGATAAGTCCAGATGGTAATACGCATGAAGGCTGCACCCTGACGGATCAGTTCTGCATCTTCTGTCATGATGCCTAACAGCATCTCTGCTTTCAGTGTAATAAAGCATGTCGCAAGCAGCGATAACGGCAGGACAGTAGCATAGTTGATCTTCTGCAGCTTGGCACATAAGGCATTGTCCTTGCGTCCGAAGGATCGGGCCAGGATGATCATGCCGCCGATAGAGAAGCCTTTGAAGATGGCAAAGTAGATATTGTAGATACGATTGGCAATACCGAAGGAACTGATCTGGTCCACTGCCAGTCTTCCGATATAACCTGTTAATACCATACCTGCTAAGGTAAGCAGGGCATTTTCCAGAATGGCAGGAATCAGAATACGCAGGATGCGCCGATCAAGCTGGCGATAGTCTTCTTTGTTCATAGGCATGTTTCCTTTTGACATTGAGAGTATTGTATACATGTTTGCGGACAGTGGAAACTGATAAACACAGAATGTACTATTATGAGAGTAATGAGCGGAGGTAACCGACATGTATATTGATCTTGCGGAAGTTGTACGTATTGCTGTCACTAAGGCACTTGCGGAAAAGAATACAGAAATGAGCGAAGAAGAATACGAACAGTTCTATCTGAAGCTGCAGCGCAGTCCTCAGTTTCTTAAAGCATATAAGAACAGTCTGAAGATGGAGGACTGAGATGGCAGAATACTTTGATGTTCTGGATGAAAACGGACAGAAGACAGGAAAAGTCAAACTGCGCAGTGAAGTGCATCGGGATGGTGACTGGCATCGTACTGCCCATATCTGGGTGATCAGCCGTAAGTACGGAGTTCTGCTGCAGCGTCGAGCTTCGGATAAGGACATGTGGCCCAATATGCTGGATATCTCTGCGGCAGGACATCTGCAGGCAGGGGATGATCCGCTGGAAGGGGCATTAAGAGAACTGCAGGAAGAGCTGGGCATCATTGCAGAGCCCGAAGAACTGCAGAAGGAAGCAACCGTGAAGTTCACTGCTTATTATGGTGATATGACAGATTCTGAATTCTCGGATGTATATATCTATGAAACAGAGCGTTCTTTGTCAGAAATGACAAGACAGGAAGAAGAGATCAGTGAACTGGTATACGTCGCTCCTGAAGAGTATTGCCGTATGACGGAAGATCCTGATTCTGATCTTCTTGTACATGAGAAAGAAGCAGAGATTGTAAAGCAGGCACTGCGCAAGAGAAAAATGCTGGGAGAGTAACTTATGAAGATTCAGGTAAATGGAACAGAACTGTATTATGAAACTGTGGGTGAAGGACAGCCTTTACTGATGATCCATGGCAATGGTGAAGATCATACGATCTTTGACAAGGCCGCAGAGAAATTATCTGCATACTATCAGGTATATCTGATTGACAGCCGCGGTCATGGCCAGAGTGCCCCGGCCGAAACACTGGAATATGATGTGATGGCAGAGGATGTGCTGGCTTTCATGGATGCATTGAACATCTGTAAGCCTGTCTATTATGGCTTCAGTGATGGCGGTATCATTGGTCTTTTAGCAGCGATCAAGCGTACAGATGCCTTTGACTCCATGATTATTTCCGGAGCCAATATCACACCGCGTGGTGTGAAGGAGCTGATGTACAGAACAATTCAGGTTATGCATTTCTTTACCAGAGATGCCAAGCTGAAGATGATGCTCGAACAGCCCAATATCCCTGTGGAAGATCTGCATCGTATTGAAACTCCTACACTGGTGCTGGCAGGATCTAAGGATGTCATCAGAGAAGCAGAGACATTGCGTATCTACAGCAATATTCCCAATGCCAGGGTAAAGATTCTTGAAAAAGAAGGACATGGCAGCTATATCGTCCATAGCGATAAAGTCGCAGATTTGATACTGGCGTTCACAAAAAGATAATGAGATATGACAAAAACGACCTTGTGTAAGGTCGTTTTTGGTTAAGCCTTGATCTGTGCAATTTCTTTTCTGAGATAAGCAGCGAGTGTATCCAGTCCGTCGCCGGTAACTGCCGAAACGGGAATAATCACTGCCTTCGGATTCAGAGCAAGAATGCGTTCCTTTGCTTTTTCTATATTGAAGTCAAAGTAAGCCATGGTATCGATCTTGGAAATCAGAACAACATCACTGACGGTAAACATCAGCGGATACTTCAGTGGTTTATCATCACCTTCGGGAACAGAAAGAATCATGACATTCTTATGTGCACCGGTATCGAACTCAGCGGGGCAGACGAGATTGCCGATGTTTTCCAGAATCAGAAGATCCAGGTTATCTGTATCGAATTCCATCAGTGCACGTGCGGTCATGTCAGCATCGATGTGACATAAGCCGCAGTTGTGAATCTGCAGGGAACGTACACCGGTCGCATCTGCGACTCTCTGAGCATCCAGGGAAGATTCGATATCAACATCCATTTCGGCAATGCGTACATCGTTCTTCATGTTGTTGATTAATGCTGTAAGCAGCGTTGTCTTGCCGGAACCGGGAGAAGACATGACATTGATGAACAATGTACCTTTCTGCTTAAGCATATCTCTGATGGAAGAGGCAGTCTGTTCGTTGGCTGCGAAGATATTTTCTTTTACTTCAATGACTCTTACCTGTGCCATATTATGCATTCCACTCCTTGATCTTTGTTAAAAGGTAATCCGCCAGTTCCTTTACACCTTCACCGGTTTTGGCGGAGATGTAGAAGATACGGATATCCGGATTGCGCAGCTTTGCATAGTGTTCTACGGTTTCCTTGGAAAAACTAAAGACCGGCAGAACATCGATCTTATTGACGACGAGAATATCGCTTTCTTCGTACATCAGCGGATACTTTACAGGTTTATCATCACCTTCCGGCACGGAAAGGATGGTCATGTTAATGGCGGAGCCGGTGTCATATTCAGCCGGACATACAAGATTGCCGATGTTCTCAAGAACAACGAAATCAAGATCATCACGGTCAAAGGCACGGATGCCCTGACGGGTCATGTCGGCATCGAGATGACACATACCGCCGGTATGGAGCTGGATGGAAGGAACACCTGCGGCTGCCATGGTCTTTGCATCAACATCACTGTCAATGTCTGCTTCCATGACGCCCCATGTGATCTGGCCCTGGAAATACTGATTCAGGGCGAGGAGGGTGGATGTCTTGCCGGAACCGGGGGAGGACATCAGGTTGAGAAGACATGTCTTCTTTTCCTTCAGTTCACTGCGCAGTACCTGGGCATCCTGGTTGTTATCTTCAAGAATACTTTCTTTAAGTTCAATAATCTGTACTTCGTTCATATCTGTACCTGCCTGCTGTGTGCCTGCATAGTAGCATAACTATGCATAAACAGCGGAACGAATCTGTAGAAATGTTACAAGTGTGTACGGTTCTGTAAGTAACAATGTTACAGAACAGGGGTAATCTGTATACTCAGATTTCCCTTCTTGGTATGTGTATGCAGCTGTACTTTGCCTACTTCCTGCAGGTTCTTTACATGTGTGCCGCCGCAGGGAATAACCCAGTTCATGCACTTCCAGTAACGATACAGGGCATTGTTTTCATCTGCGTATGTTTCTGCCGGAATATCACTGCTGAACAGTTCGTTCATTCTTGCCTCAACCGCTGTAAAGTCAATATCTGCGACAGCCGCAGCCTTATACTTGTTTACGGCAAAGTCATCTTCCACAGTGGAAAGAGAAGGATAGACGATGGCATCGCCATGCAGTTCTTCCATAACACAGTGCAGCATATGCAGTGCTGTATGCATCTTCATCTGGAAGTAACGATAGTCCCAATCCAGTGCACATACTGCTTCCTTGCCGACAAGAGAAGCAGGGTCTTCGCAATCCAGCTGCAGCACGCTGTTGCCGTCTTCACCCTTATAGGAGTGCAGAACATTGTAGACATTGCCATCAACTGTCGCTGTACCGCGATCGCCCTTCTGACCGCCGCCCTGGCCATAGAAGATGCATTCCTGCAGAGTGATGCAGGTCATATCCTTGACTGTTACAGTACCTGTGACAGTGGTTGTATTTTCCTTGAGATAGCTGTTTTCATGAAAAAGCATATTCATTCTCCTTTGATTACAGAGACTATTTTGACGTATTTGTTCCGCTCGTCAAATGATGTGCAGTCTTTTCCTGAAATGCCTTTCCGTGTCCGATCATTTCACGATACAATAGTGATAACTGAGGTGAACATATGAAAAGAAAATATCTGTTTTTTGATATCGACGGCACTCTTTTAGCAGGCGGCTACGGCAAGTCCTATGTCCCTGAATCCACAAAGAGAGCTCTTGAAAAGCTGCGTGAAGCAGGCCACTTCCTGGCGATTTCCACAGGCCGTGCACAGGCATTAGGTGTAGGTGTCATGAAGGAACTGGGCTTCCATAACATGGTATCCGATGGCGGCTATGGTGTAACTGTCAACGATGAACTGCTGGGTATTACTCCTTTGGATCGTGAGAAGGTCATCAAGCTCATTGATGAATGCAAGGAAAAGGGTTATATCTGGGCAATTCAGCCCGAAAACTCCGATACACGCTGGGCACCGGACAGCCGTTTCGAAGACTTTACACATGACGTCTATATGAAGACTAAGGTTGTAGAAGGCCTGGATCCCAATGATTATCCGATTCTCTACAAGGCATATGTCGCATGCTATTATCCGGAAGAGCTGAAGCTGGAAGGTCTGAAGGATCTGCCCTGGTGCAGATTCCACAAGGAATACCTCTTCGTTGAACCGGGTGATAAGGCATTCGGTATCCGTCAGGTACTCGAACACTTCCACGCTGATCCGAAGGAAGTCGTCGTATTCGGCGATGCCAAGAATGACCTGTCCATGTTCATCAAGGACTGGACATGCGTAGCTATGGGCAATGGCTGCGATGAAATCAAGGAACGTGCAGATTTCATTACAACAGATGTAGACAAGGACGGTATCTGGAATGCCTGTGAACATCTGGGTCTGTTCGAACCTGTTGATGAAGAATAATTGAAGTATAACGTTACAGGCGATCGGTTAAACGGTCGCCTGTGTTTATATGTGCGTATGCTCATGTATGCAGACAAGCTGAGAGGAAAAGACAATGGAGAACTATCAGGACATCAATGCTCGAACAATTGACCAATGGGTAGAAGAAGGCTGGAGATGGGGTCAGCCCATTACCCATGAAGAATATCTGAAAGCAGTACAGGGAGAGTGGAAAGTACTGTTAACACCGACTGTAAATGTACCGAAGGAATGGTTCGGAAAGAATGGTGATATCAGAGGAAAAAGAATCCTTGGTTTAGCAAGCGGAGGCGGCCAGCAGATGCCGGTCTTTGCAGCGGCAGGAGCGATCTGTACAGTACTGGATTACTCATCACGTCAGATTGAAACGGAGCGGATGATGGCAGAACAGGAAGGATATGATATCGAGATTGTACAGGCCGATATGACAAAACAGTTTCCGTTTGCGGATGAAAGCTTTGATCTTATCTTCCATCCGGTATCCAACTGCTATGTTGAAAAAATTGATCCCATCTTCAGAGAATGCGCACGTGTTCTGAAAAAAGGAGGAATTCTGCTTGGCGGGTTTGATATCGGCATTAACTATATGGTAGATGATGCAGAAGAGAGAATTATCAACCATCTGCCTTTTAATCCGCTGGTGAATCCGGATCAGATGCGTCAGCTGGAAGAAGGAAATGCCGGTGTGCAGTTCTCTCATACTGCCGCAGAGCAGATCGGCTCTCAGCTGAAGGCGGGACTGACGCTGACTGATCTGTATGATGATACAAATGGTGCCGGCAGACTGCATGAGCTGAATATCAGAACCTTCATTGCTACAAAAGCAGTAAAGCTGTAAGAGATGATTACTGTTTGTCTGAAAGCTTTCGAAGTTCAGGAAAGCCTGCTTTGCTTTCCTGCTTGCAGCGATCATAGAGCGTGTCCAGAAGACGGGCAAGCTCTTTTCTTTCGCTTCTGGAAAGATCATCCAGCAGCCATTCATAGAACATGGCTTCTGTCTGTGTGCGCTCATTCTTCAGCTCTTCCGCTTTGGCAAGAGGAAAGATTCTGCGGCTGCGGAAGTCGTCAGGGTTCTCACGGCGCTCGATATAGCCCTTGCGTTCCAGGGAAGCAGTCATACGGGCAATGGCAGCCTTGTCGATATGCATGCGTGCAGCAAGCTCCTTCTGGGTCAGACCGGGATTCTTGCGGATGGTCTGGATGTAGTCATACTCTGCTGGTCCAAGTTCTTTGCCTTTCAGCTTTGAAGAAGTGAAACGGGAGGCAATGCGGGCGATGCGGCTGATCTTTCTCTGTGTTATATCCATAATCATATCCCCTAAGATGATATATCAACTATATATAGATGATATATCAATTGAGCTTTAAGTAAAGGCTATCTTACAAAAATGTCACATGATAGAGCCAATGCTGTAATGCATTGTTTTCTCATGAAATCTATAATGGACAGGGGGATTATTTATGTATCTGGGGGAAATCATAGAACCGATTCGCGGACTTCTTCCGTATCTGCTGGGATCGTGGGGAATCTTCCTTCTCAGCATGTTATGGGACATGCGCCGCTTCCGCAATGCGATCTTCCTGATGGTCGCTCTGTTTTTTACGATATTTACATTCTGTGCATTCTTCGGTGATTACAGCCCTATGGTTTTTCTGACTGTATTCCTGATCATATCGCTGGTGATCTTCTGTGTGCCGGCATTATTGATGATCAATGGTGTGCATATGCTTCGCTATGAAGGCAGATCACTGGCCAACATTCTGTCACTGGTATTCGGTATTGTCATCGGCATCGGTGAAATCTGTACAGTGCTTGCGGCTTTCTTCTTTCAGGCAATTAAAGAGGATCGTCTTCTGCTCAAAAGCAGCATCTTCACGGGTATGAGTGTCTTCTTTGTCTGTGTTTTGTTTCTGACCTTCATGCTGTACTGTGTACTTCTGGAATATATCCCGCATCCCCGTGATGTGGACTATGTCATCATCCTTGGCTGCGGTTTACTGCATGGTGATCAGATGAGCCGTCTGTTGTCGGGACGCTGTGATCGTGCCATCGGTATCTATAATAAAGATGATACAAAGCCGATCATGATCCCAAGCGGCGGGCAGGGACCGGATGAAAAGATACCGGAAGCGGAAGCTATGGCGAAGTATCTGCTCGAACATGGCGTTGCCCCGGAACATATTCTGAAGGAAGACAAGTCCATGAATACCATGGAAAATCTCGTTAACTCCAAAGCGCTGATACAGGACAGGGAAGGCCGTAAGCGTACGGTTATTGTGACAAGCAACTATCACATCTACCGTGCTCTGTCCTACAGCCGTAAGCTGAAGTTCAGATGCCTGGGTGCTGCTTCGCATACAGCCAGATATTACTGGCCCAGTGCATTGATTCGTGAGTTTGTGGCAGTTATGCGTGAGAAGAAGCATATGATCATGATTGTACTGGCATATCTTCTGTGGATGACACCTGTATTCTTCATGTGAGAAATGACCGGGAGTGTATCCCGGTTTTCTGATGGTCTTAGGGTTGAAGCAGGTAAGTGAAAAGATTAAGATACTGAATAGCAGTTTCTGCTTAAAGGAATATAAATTATGGAAAACGATAGACAGTATTTAATTACCAGAACTGCCATCATCGGTATTCTGGCTAATCTTGCAATAGCATCGATTAAGGTGCTGATCGGTATTGCGGCTTCGTCGCTGGCGATCATCTCCGAAGGTATTAATAATGCTTCTGATGCCGTGACTTCCTGCCTGACATTGATCGGTACTAAGCTTTCAGCCAAGCATCCGGATGAAAAGCATCCGTTCGGCTATGGACGTATCGAATATCTGACAGGTATGGTTATCGGTATTCTGATTCTCTATACAGGCATCAGTCTGATCAGAGAATCCATTAATGGTATCCTGCATCCGGAACCTATGAATGTGACAATACTGGCAATTCTGATCATTGCCGGTTCTGCGGTAGCTAAATATGCATTAGGTGTATACAACCTGCATATGGGTGAAAAGGCTGACTCTGACTCCTTAAGAGCCATCGGTGAAGACTCCAAGAATGATGCCTTCATCTCCATCGTTACTATCATTTCTTCCTTTGTATATCTGTGGAAGGGCTTCTCTCTGGATGCCTATGCCGGTCTTGTCTTTGCGGTTGTTATTCTGAAGGCTGCCTATGAAACACTGAAGAATACATCTGCGGATCTGATCGGTACACCCGGTGAAGAAGAACTGGCAAAGAAGCTTTATAAGGAAATCCGTTCTACGGAAGGCATTCTCGGTGCTGCCGATATGATGCTGCACAGCTATGGTCCGGATCATTATTCCGGTTCTGTCAATGTGGAAATCGATCATAAGAAGAACATCGGTGAGATCTATGAATACCTGCATGCTCTGCAGCTGCATATCATGCATGAATACAATGTCACCATGGTATTCGGTATCTATGCGGTTGATTATGATTCTCCTTATATTCGTGAAATGCGTGAGTATATCGTAGAGTTTGTCAGAGCACATGCAAATATCAAGAGTTATCATGCTCTGTATCTTTCCGAGTCTACAAGTACACTGTATGTTGACTTTATTGTTGACTATGAACTGCGTGACTGGGATGAGACAAGAAGAGTATTCACAGAGTACATGAAGGAAAAGTATCCGCAGTACAAACTGGAACTGACAATCGAAACAGACTTTGTATAAGCATATGAAAAGGCCGGCGCTGAACCGGCCTTTGCTATGTCTGGGTCATTCGTGTACAGCCTGGTGCTGTCTGATCTTTTCTTTGGCAATTTCGGCAATCTTATCCGCGATTTCCTGCGGTGTGGAAGGGAAGTCGGATTCGATCCAGTGGTAAGCCATGCCGAAAGCACTGCCTGCCATGCCGGCTTTGATTGTGGACTCTTCCGGACTGTCGCCCTCGGCAGGACCGATGGTCTTGTAGAAGATGGAGAACAGAACGGTAATCAGAGCCTTGCCTGCTAATGCAGAGTAGAACTCACGGCAGTCATAGATATAGTTCATGAAGATAATCCAGGGTGTTTTCGCAAGCTGTTCCTTGCGGTCAGCGGTATATTCTTCCCAAAGTGTGACTGCATACGCAGTCAGTACATCTTCCTTGCAGGAACTGCTGGGGAAATGACGGTAGAACGTAGCTCTGCCGATGCCTGCGCGCTGGCAGATATCCGTTACGGTAATACGGTCAAAGGACTGTGTTTTCATTAACTGCAGAAGGGCTTCGGCGAAGCAGTTGTTAATGAATTTTTCACTGTGGTTTTTTCTTCTCATAAATCAGACTCCGGTAAAATAAAAGACATTTGTATCATTCATATTTTATATGTATCTGAGAAAAAGAATAGTGATATGCTTTTGATAATAAGAGAAAGTTAAGAGGTAATCATTATGCTTAGAATTGCAATCTGCTGCGGTGGCGGCTTCTCCTCCAGTGCTCTTGCATCCCATCTGGAAAAGGGTGTGCAGGATGCCGGACTTGTGGATGAAGTATCCTTTATCTTCATTCCCATCGGACGCCTGCTGGACCGCATGAACGAAGTGGATATCGCCATGGTATGTCCGCACAGTGAATGGCATGTCAGAAAGGATGCTGCCAAGTATACGATTCCGGTTACTGTCATTCCGCCGCGTCTGTATGGTCTGATGCCTGCCGAGGCCTTCATTGAAGATGCACAGGATCTGTATGAACTGTGGAAACAGGGCAAGAAGAACATGATCACATTCGATGATGAGCCTAAGCCTTTGAAGGTCACAAGAACAGCATCTCATCGCCGTATGCTGGCCGGTGAAAAGACTGACTTTACAAAGATGAAATAATGCCTGAGGAGATGCTGCAAAGTGTCTCCTTTTTTCCTTTCTGCGAATACAGAGAAGTTTATAATATATGTAAATAAATGCATAAGCATAAGGAGACATCATAATATGGCACAGTATGTAGATTTATTGAAGGACAAGGTAATTGTCATTACGGGTACAACCAGCGGCATCGGCAAAGGCATGGCCAAGCTGTTTGCTGAACAAGGCGCAAAGATCGTAGGTTCCGGACGTCGTCAGGAACTGGGACAGCAGGTCGCAGATGAAATCAATGCGGCAGGCGGTGATTCCATCTTCATCCGTACAGACGCAAGTGATCCCGAACAGGTAAAGAATCTGATTGATAAAGCAGTAGAACATTACGGAAGAATTGATATTCTCGTAAACAACTGCGCATGGGAACCGAACATTCTGTTAAAGGATCTGACATGGGAAGACTTCCAGAAGGTGATCAATACAAACCTTGGTGCGTATGTCATGGCAACTGTCAATGCATTACGTTACATGGTACCTCAGCACAGCGGCAATATCCTGAACATCAACTCCGTGACTATGGAACAGATCATTCCCGGTGTCGGTGTATACTCCATGGCTAAGGCTGCCATTCATAATCTGACTAAGACAACAGCACTGGAACATGCCAAGGACGGCATCCGCTGCAATGAAGTATGTCCGGGTCTGATCATGGCTGGTGCATTCGAAAATCCGGAAGTACGCGAATGGGCAAAGGACAGCATCGAAAACGGCACACCGATTCCGCGTCTTGGTACTGTGGATGAAGTTGCACATGCGGCTCTCTATCTGCTTTCCGATGCAGCATCCTTCTGCACTGCTACAAGTCTTTTCGTAGATGGCGGCAGACGTCTGATCTAAGTGAAAAAAGGCATTCTGCATAAACAGGATGTCTTTTTCTGTGCATGGGA
Organism: Bulleidia sp.; assembly: GCA_045641845.1. Lineage (GTDB taxonomy): Bacteria > Bacillota_I > Bacilli_A > Erysipelotrichales > Erysipelotrichaceae > Bulleidia. The sequence goes on from JAZUHS010000035.1 coordinate 11,878, forward strand.
TTATACACATGCCTCTGATATTGCTAAACTGATGGCAGAAGAAAAGGAGCAGTTATGAAACTCACAGAAAACGTATCACGTGTCTATGATCATTATTATGTTTACAGCGAGATCAAGGAGATTCTGGAAGAGTATACAGCGAAGTATCCGCAGTATTGCGATATTGAAAGCATCGGTGTGACTCTGGAAGGAAGAGATATTCTTCTTCTCAAGGTAACAAACAAGGAAACAGGCGATTATGAAGATAAGCCTGCTTACTATCTGCAGGGTAATATCCATGCCGGTGAAGTGACTGGATGCATGGCTGTTATGTACTTTCTGGATACAATCTTTACAAACATCGATACTGAAGAAATTCAGCGTATGCTGAAGAAGTATACAGTATATGCACTTCCCCGTGTTTCTCCGGATGGTTCTGAATACTATCTGACAACACCTTATACATTAAGAAGCGTCAATACAATGTATCCTTACGATGAACCGATGCCTGGTCTGTATCCTGAAGATATTGATAAAGATGGCGTCATCCGCAAAATGAGAGTCAAGTCTCCTTCCGGTATCTGGAAGGTATCCGACAAGGATCCCCGTGTCATGGTCAGAAGAAAGCCCGATGATGATGAAGGTACTTTCTACCATGTATATACAGAAGGTCTCTTACGTGAATATGATGGTATGACCATCAAGGAAGCACCGGCTGAATTCGGCAATGACTTCAACCGCAACTATCCGGCTGGCTGGGAAACTGAAGAAACACAGAGAGGTGCCGGTGAATATCCGATGTCCTCTGTGGAAACAAAGGCCAATGCGGAATTCCTGATGAATCATCTGAATATCTGTACAGTTATTGATATGCATACAGCCGGTGGTCAGGTGCTCTATACACCTGCCTTCAAGAGTGCCAATGAGATTGATCCTCAGGACCTCTCCACAATCAGAAAGCTGGCAAAGATCGCTACTGAAGAAAACGGCTATCCGATGCTCAACATCCATGATGAATACTGCGATCCCAAGAATGCCAATGCCAAGGGCTGCTTCGGTGATTTCTGTCACTTCGTTGTAGGTGTACCGCAGATTGCCATCGAATGCTGGGATCTGGGCAGAAGAAGCGGTGTGCATGAAAACTATCCGCCGATTCCGCTGACAGATGATGAGCAGGAAGAAGATATGTACAAGTACATGAAGTGGATCGATGAAAACCTCAATGGCGAAGGCTATCTGACATGGACAAAGTTCGATCATCCTCAGCTTGGTGAAGTTGAAATCGGCGGCTTCGATCAGAAAAAGGTTACACAGAACTGCCCGATTCCTTTCCTCACACAGGAACTGCAGAAGCATACAGACTTCTACCTCAGAGGTGTACGTACACTGCCTCATATCGAATTCGAAAAGGTAGAAAAGGATGAAATCGCTGATGGTGTATGGAAGCTGTCTGTTGTTGTCGGCAACACAGGTTTCATGCCTACATATGTCTTCCATGAAGGTCTCAAGAACAGAAAGCTCAAGCATGTCACAGTAGCACTGGAAGGCGCTGAACTGGTTCAGGGCAATGCGAAGGAAGACATCGGACATCTGGGCGGCTATGCATGCACATTCGGCATGAACGGTACATGGGGACCTAACAGCATGGTCAAGGATCCTTGCGAAAAGAAGGTCACCTGGGTCATCAAGGCAGCTAAGGGTACAGCTGTCAAGGTGACAGTATCCGGCGGCAGAATCGGCCGTAAGGAAACAGAAATCACACTGTAATGAAACAAAGAGAATATGTCTGAAAAGGATGTATTCTCTTTTTCTATTGATGACATATTAACTTGTTCAATTTCTGTCATCGCTGAATACGTATATGCTAAAACGTGTTATAATCGAGACGATAAAAAAGGAGAAATATTATCATGAAGACACTTTCACCGCTCCAGAAGGCTAGATACGAATACGTACCTAAGCTGCCCGGTATGTTAAGAAACGGTATTGCTGAAATCTGCGTCAAGGAAGGCGAAGAAACACAGTCCGTTGCAGACCAGGAAAAGATCCAGGCCCTCTTCCCCAACACATACGGTAAGAAGGAAATCACATTCGCTAAGGGCGAAAACACATCTGCAGCTAAGAAGCAGGTTGTCGGCGTAATCCTGTCCGGCGGACAGGCTCCCGGCGGACACAACGTTGACTGCGGTCTGTATGATGCTCTGAAGGCTACAAACAAGGAAAATGTTCTGTACGGCTTCAAGAACGGCCCGAGCGGACTGCTCGATGACGACTATCTGGTATTCGATGATGAATACATCAACGAATACAGAAACACTGGCGGTTTCGATATCATCGGTTCCGGCAGAACAAAGCTCGAAACAGAAGCTCAGTTTGCAGTAGCTGCTGAAGTATGCAAGAAGCATGGCATCACAGCAATCGTTATCATCGGTGGTGACGACTCCAACACAAACGCTGCTATTCTGGCTGAATACTTCGCTGCTCACGAAACAGGCGTTCAGGTTATCGGCTGCCCTAAGACAATCGACGGCGACCTGAAGAACGAAGACATCGAATGCTCCTTCGGTTTCGATACAGCTACAAAGACATATTCCGAAGTTATCGGTAATATCGAAAGAGATGCTAACTCCGCTAAGAAGTACTGGCACTTTGTAAAGGTTATGGGTCGTTCCGCTTCCCACGTTGCTCTGGAATGCGCTCTCGAAACACAGCCTAACATCTGCCTGATTTCTGAAGAAGTTGCTGCTAAGAAGATGTCTCTGTCTCAGATCGCTGATTACATCGCTGACTCTGTAGAAAAGAGAGCTGCTAACGGCAATAACTTCGGTGTTGCAATCATCCCTGAAGGTGTTGTTGAATTCGTTCCTGAATTCTCCGTTCTGATCCATGAAATCAACGAACTGCTGGCTGGTTCCAAGGCTGATGCATTCAATGCTCTGCCCAGCTGGAAGGAAAAGTATGCTTTCATCGAAGCTGGTCTGACAAAGGAATCCATGGAAGTATTCGCAATCCTGCCTGAAACAATTCAGCAGCAGCTGTTCCTCGAAAGAGACCCTCACGGCAACGTACAGGTATCTCTGATCGAATCCGAAAAGCTGTCCTCTGCTCTGGT
>JAZUHS010000036.1:0-5061 GCA_045641845.1 Bulleidia sp.
ATGTCCGATTGCTTCTCCTTTCTGAACAACGTCACCGACCTGGAACCAGGAAGGTTCGATCATGTGACCATAGTATGTAGTAACGCCATTGTTGTGGTTGAGGATGACATAGAAGCCGTTGACATAGTTATAGTCATTGACTTCAACTACACCATTATCGGCAGCGTAGACATCGCCCCAGCTGTCATAACGGTCAATAAAGTCTGTTGCACGGTGGCCATAGTAGCAGCCCCATGGACAGGAGATGGCAGGATTCTTGACCGGATAACCAAGGACACCTGTACCAACACCCGGAGGCAGCTTTGTACCGACCGTCACGATCTTGGACTGCGGTGCTTCGACATCGATGGAAGATTCCAGAACACCGCTGACCAGAACACCATTGATCCACTTTTCGCTGTACATCGCATTGCGGGAACCCTTGCGGCCTTCCTGCGTTACGACAGTTTCACCTTCCATCAATGTGTCATCTTCAACGTATTCTGTTTCATAGGCAATGGACTCAGAACGCAATGCCTGTCGATAGACTGTAACATCCAGCGGAGACTGGAAGTAGGTAACACAAAGCTGTTCGCCTTCCTTGAGCACCTGATCCACACTGGAGATCTTATCACGGTTGATGTTCATGATCTGTGTAGCGGAAAGACCGAAGTTCTTTGCACCTACACCGGCAACCGTGTCATATTCCTTGACGGTATAGTAGCTCTTCTCTGTTTCATTGCCATACTCCAGGAATTCAAGAATATCTTCTTCCGTTGTATAGATTTCATCTGCAGTCGCATAGCCCTTGCCGGTAGTAATCTTCTGACTCAGAGCAACACCGATATCCTGGGAGCCGAACGTCGTCAGATCCGCAATCTTCTGACCGGCCTGCAGTGCCAGCAGTGTATTTCCGTCTACAAAGAATGAAATGTACTTATTCAATGCATCTTCATACATCTGTTCATCCAGAACATACAGTTCCGCACTGGTATCACCATCTTCAACGATTGTGATCTTTGTCGCTTCCAGACAGTACAGATTGTTATTATCGATATAAGCCAGAATCTCATCATCACTGTCTTCATAAGTGAAATAGCTCTGTTCATCGGTAATATATACATTCTTGCCCAGATGCAGTGCAGAGTTGGGATAATCCGCTTCATAGCGGTTCTGATATACATTCTTCAACTGTTCATCCAGACGGGTCTGATCAGTCAGAATACCAACCAGTACACCACTGGCATAGACCTTATGAATCATCGCAGCTTCCGCATTGATGCTGACAACACTCTGATCAAACATACCAGCAGCTGTTGTATCATTCTCCAGCTGTACACCTCTGAATGGTTTCAGAAGCTCAGGCACAAAGACAACAATTGCAATCGCTGCCAGGAGCGATAAAAACAGACTCATGATTCTTTTCATGCCTGCTCTCCTTTCCTTTTAACCGGCTTTTGTTTCAATGTTATACAGTGCATTTGTAGCACCTTCAAAAGCTACAAATACCTTTCTTGTCGCACCGTTACGATGCTTGGCAATATTGATTTCCAGACGCTCGCTGCCGGTTTCCTCCGCTGCCTGCTTGGCGGTTTCGTCGTAGTAGGACTCACGGTACAGCAGCATTACTACGTCGGCATCCTGTTCGATCGCACCTGATTCACGCAGGTCGGAAAGCATCGGATGCTTGTTTTCACGCTGTTCAACCAGACGTGATAACTGTGACAGAGCAATCACCGGAACCTGCAGTTCACGAGCCAAGGCTTTCAGGGAACGGGAAATATCAGATACTTCCTGCTGTCTGCTCGCGCCTGCTCTGCCGCCGGAGCCTGTAACCAGCTGAATATAGTCCAGCATAACCAGACTCAGGCCATGATCCGCAGAAAGCTTTCTGCACTTGGAGAAGATCTCCGGCATGGTAATACCGGGTGTATCGTCAATGTAAATCTGAGATGCCTTCAGATCGGCAGCTGCTTCATTGACCTGATTCCACTCATCATTGGTCAGACGGCCTGTCTTCAGCTTGTCACCTTCAATATGACTGCGCGCACTTAAAAGACGCATTGCCAGCTGATCGGCACCCATTTCCAGAGAGAAGATCGCAACAGCTTCATCCGGCTGATACGCAGCGACATTCATCGCCAGGTTCAAAGATACCGCAGTCTTACCCATGGAAGGACGGGCAGCGACGATGATCATATCACCTCTCTGCAGTCCATGCAGGGTATGATCCAGATCCTTAAGACCTGTCTTCAGACCGGTAATTTCAGAACGGACGGAAGAAGCTTTTTCGATATTCTTCAGCACTTCATCCATCAACATGGATGTTCCCTTGAATTCACCGGCTCTGCGGTTACGGGATACATTCAGGATCGCCTTTTCAGACTGATCCAGATAATCATTGATATCAACCTGTCCTTCAAAGCCATCTGCGGCAATCTTTTCCGCAGCTTCAATCAGCTTGCGCATGATTGCCTTATCATGGATCATCGTGACATAGTTCTTGGTATTGTGACTGGTTACCGCAGCTTCGGTCAGATCTGTCAGATACTGCACACCGCCGGAAGTATCCAGCAGATTCAGCTCTGACATACGTGTAGCTACAGTCGCCAGGTCAATCGGATTTCCCTGATCATACAGGGAACGGCATGCCCTGAAAATGCGGCGGTTAGCATCAGTAAAGAAGTCTTCTTCCTCCAGCCCTTCTTCCATCGCTGTACGGGCAGCGTTGGGATAGACGAGCATGGTACCAAGAAGACTGGCTTCCGCTTCAGGTGCTGACGGCAGCACCCTGGGCATTACTGATCACTCCCGACCAGTTTCACGTTGATCGTACCGATGACGTTCTTGTGCAGTTCTACACGAACTTTTGTTGTACCAAGAGTCTGGATGGGATATGTATCCAGAATCTTTCTCTTATCAATCTTGACTCCCTGCTTTTCCAGAGATGATGCAATCTGCTTTGTGGAAACAGAACCGAATACTCTGCCTTCAGCACCGGACTTTACATAGAAAGTCAGTGTCATCTTGTTCAGCTTTTCCGCAACAGCCTTGGCTTCAGCTTCCTTCTGTGCTTCCAGAGCAGCAGCTTCTGCCTTCTGTTCATCGAGAATTTCCAGACTTCTCTTTGTTTCTACAACCGCCAGACCTCTGGCAATCAGATAGTTTCTTGCATATCCGTCGGATACATCGACGATTTCGCCGCGCTTGCCGACCTTCTTTACATCCTGCTTAAGAATCACTTTCATCTACGTTTTCCTCCTTGAAATAATCTTCGACGGACGCAAGCAGTTCCTTGCGTACCGCATCTACCGTTGTCTTTGATCTCTGCATCGCAGCCGCAGTACGATGACCGCCGCCCTTCATCTTTTCCATGATGACCTGGACATTGATGCGTCCGGCTGAGCGGGCACTGATCGCTGTTTCGGAATCACTTGTATTGGCAATGACGAAGGCAGCCTGTACATCCTGAATATTGAGCAGACTGTCTGCGACCTGGCTCATCAGAGAACGAGTCAGGATCTGATCTTTGACTGCCGCTACAACCACACCGTTTTCGAAACGTTCCGCATTGCTTGCGACATTGCTCTTGAGTGAGAACTCATTGTAGGTATCCTTCAGGTAGCTGTATACAACCTGCGGATCCCCGCCCAGCGCACGCAGCGCTGCTGCTGCACTGTAGGTACGTGCACCTGTACGTACACGCATGTTCTGTGTATCGACAATGATACCTGCCAGCATGATGTTGGCTTCCAGTTCACTGATATCGATATTGTTGGAAATAAACGGCATCATTTCCGTCAGAAGTTCACAGGTAGAACTTGCGCCTGCTTCGATATAAAGCATCACCGGCTTGACACCCATTTCCGTACTTCTTCTATGATGGTCGATAATAACCACTTTCTTTGCATTCTCCAGCACCTTGGCACCATTGGACTGACGTACGTTATGATGGTCCGTCATAATGACCAGTGTACCGTCGTTAAGCTGATTCATCGCTTCACTTTCGGTAACCAGCGAAATACGCTTCTTCATTTCCGGTGCATTGGCCTTAATGACACCGTTCAGCTTTTCCTCAACACCGCCGGTCTTGGCAATGATGCATACCTGCTTATGCAGAGCAGCTGCCATGCGGGAAAGACAGATCGCAGAGCCGATGCAGTCGAAGTCTGCTGTCTTATGACCGCAGATAATGACATTGCTGGACTTCATGATCAGATCACGCAGAGCATGAGACATAACGCGCACACGTACACGGCTGCGCTTTTCCGCAGCTTCGGAGCTGCCGCCATAGTAGCGGACATCTTCACCGACCATCTGCACTGCTACCTGGTCACCGCCTCGGGTCTGGGCCAGATCCATCAGATTGGAAACCATACGGTCCAGTTCTTCGAAATCGGCAGTACCGCGGGCAAAAGCCATGGACAGCGTAATGGATACATCCGCCTTCTGAGCTGCACGGCGCACTTTGTTGAGAATGGAGAAATGATCCGCTGCCAGCTGATTGAAGATGGTTTCATTCAGCACCAGCATATATCTGGAACTGGTCAGTCTTCTGGTCAGAATGCCATGTTCATGGCAATACTCTGTCAAAGGTGTACGCACAGCATTGTTGATCATGGAAACATCTGCTTCATCTTCATACTGTGTGCTTTCTTCGTAGTTATCAAAGTTGGCAAGACCAACGACAACACGTTCTCTTGCATACATGTCCGCATAGGTTCTTTCATCCGTGATGTCATGGAAGAAGATCACGGCTTCATCAAGCTTGCGGCTTAACGCATAAGTATGTCCATCCAGCACAACTTCCGCACTGTCGGCCTTACCTGCTAACAGGTCATCTGCCTCGGGAATCCATGTCAGTACCTTATGACCGATCTGATGTGTGTACTTGTCACGGAATAGATCACTCATAAATGTGATGACATAGTTCTCATCGTAGATGATCATGCCGATACCGCCGAGCAGATACGCTTCCTTGGCTGCAGAGTTCAGTGCAGCCTCAACCCCGACGGACTGTTCACGTGAGATGTTCTCGAACATCTCAAACAGATAGTAAGCTGTACCGCCTTCGATCCCCAC
>JAZUHS010000037.1:0-4161 GCA_045641845.1 Bulleidia sp.
CAGGAAGAAGAGGAAGATCCGGATGCGGATGGAACCAAGCTCTGGTTTGCCGTACATCGTGAATACAATGTTCTTCTGGATGAATATGAAAACGACATCTCCTGAATGATCATCAGGAAATGCCGTTTTTATTATTGGGCGTGTGAAGCAAGATAAGCGTCGACTTCGGTAGCAGCAGGGATACTGATGGCAGCACCGTTCTTCATGATGGAAAGAACAGATGCGGCTGTCGCACGCTTCAGGGAGTCCTCAATGCTTAAGCCATTGAGCTTTGCGGCAAGGAAGAAACCGGTAAAAGTATCACCGGCACCGGTTGTATCGACCGGTGTGACCTTCGGCGCAGGAACAAAGGTAATGTCGCCATTGGCAATATATCTTGCGCCTTCGGATCCGCATGTCATCAGAATATGATGGCGGGGGAACTTTGCGCTTAAGACATATGCTGCAGCTTCATTTGTTTCTGCATCGCTTTCGGCAAGACCTCTGCCTTCGATTTCATTGACAATGAGAAGATCAATGTATTGCAGCGGACAGGCCAGAACATTGGCATTCATCGGCGCCGTGTTCATGACGATCTTCATGCCTTTTTCATGTGCTTTGGTAATCAGATAGGGCAGTGAAGAGATTTCATTCTGCAGTACAAGCAGATCGCCTGCTTCAAAGTGCTTCAGAACTTCATCGACATATGTGCTTTCAATGGTCTGATTGGCACCGCCATAGAGCAGGATGCAGTTGTTGCCGCCGGCAATCTGAATGACTGCATGTCCGGTTGCAGCAGTGACATCTGTCTTCAGCAGTGAAATGTCGACATTCTCCTTTTTCAAAAAGTCCTTCAGACCATCGCCATCGCTGCCGACACAGCCGGCATGATATACATAAAGACCGGCACGGGCCAGTGCAACGGACTGGTTGAAGCCCTTGCCGCCCAGTGTTCTTGTAAAGCCCAGAGAGGACTGTGTTTCACCTGCCTGCGTAAAATGATCTACGTCATAGCAGAGATCATAGTTCAATGAACCAAAATTCAGAATTTTCATATATGTACCTCGCATATCCATTATGATTCACAGAAAGCACAAACGCTACAGGGTTTCATGCAAATTAATAAACATGTATTTGTGTTCAGAATCTGATCAGTGAAACGCTTACATCATAGAGTATAATGATCGTGTTTGATTAAAGGAGACAAAGATCATGAGCGAAATCGTACTTGAAGCAAAGAATATGCGCAAAGTCTACAACTATAATACTCCCAGTGCTTTTGAAGCACTGCATGACATTAACTTCCAGGTGGAAAAGGGAGACTTCCTGGGTATCATGGGTCCTTCCGGATCCGGCAAGTCCACTTTCCTGAATAACATTTCTACACTGGACCGTCCTACGGATGGACGTGTTTATATCAACGGCAAGAATGTGCATGCGATGACAGCCAACGAAGTAGGCCGTTTCCGCTATGAACATCTTGGCTTTATCTTCCAGAATTTCAATCTGTTAAAGGCACATACCATCTATGAAAATATTGCAATGCCTTTGTCTCTGGCTCATGTCGATCCTAAGGAGATCAGGGAACGTGTGGAAGCTGTCGCAGAATTCATGGACATCACCAAGGAACTGCCCAAGCTGCCTTCCGAAATCTCCGGCGGTCAGCGTCAGCGTGCGGCGATCTGCCGTGCCCTGATCAATAACCCTGATCTGATCATCGCTGATGAGCCGACAGGCAATCTTGACTCTGTAAACGGTGCTCAGTTATTGAAGACACTGCAGAAGCTCAACAGAGAAAAGGGTGTGACAATTGTCATGGTATCCCATGATCCGATGATTGTTTCCTATACAACAAAACTCATCTATCTGCGTGATGGTTCGATTGAAACTGTTCTTGAAAAGGGTGATATGACACAGAAGGAATACTTCCATAAGATCATGGAAGTAACCCAGAATGAAGCGGAAGGAATGTTTGTATTATGATCTTTTCCGATGCCTTAAGGTCATTGAAGAGTGATCCTTCACGTACATTCTTCTACTTTCTGACCTTCTTCCTGACTACCATGTTCATGTTTCTGTTCTTCAATCTCGGAGCTGCCGAAGCTGCGGTATCCCCGGAATACATCATGAACACACGTGAAGCCAATATCTATCTGTTAATGCAGAACGGCAACATCACCAATCTGATGGAAGGATATGTGCTGATTCTGTGCTGTGTGGATATCATCTTTGCCAACAGTTTCTTCATCCGCAACAAAGCGGAGGAACTGGCGGTACGTCTGGTCTGCGGTGCTACATTTACTCAGCTGGCATTTTATCTCTTAATTCAGACATTCCTGCTTCTGCTTGTGGCAATTCCGTTAGGCATTGCCTGTGCAGTGGCATTGATTCCTGTCGTCAATAACTTCATGGCCGCAAATCTTGCCAATGCATTTACTGTCGAGATTTCCAATGAAGCAATTGTCAACTTCTCCATGATCATCTTCATGCTGGTAGGATGGACAACAACGCTGAATCTTTCCTTTGCCTATCAGAACGAAGCTGCAGCGATCCTGAACGGTTCTGCAGCAACAAGAGAAAAGCCCGGTGACATTATCACTGCCATCATGGCCAAGATCAATGACAAGGTAAAGGCTGTCATCGGTTTCGGTGTTGTGTGCTATGCAATCATGAAGATCTTCACATCTCCTGCAGGTTCTGCCGGTCATGCTTTAATTGCCATGGTCGGTCTGGAGTTCTTCCTGATGTATGCTGTGATTCCGATGATGACACACTACATTGATCATGCCGGACAGAAGAATCCGCTGAATGTGATTGTATCCAGCTTTCTCCGTGAAGATCTGCGTATGGTACGTTTGTGCGTCTATCTGTTTGTAGGCAATGCGGCAGTACTGGCCGGTATGCTAACCATGCGTATCGATGGTGATCTTGCGGCATTGATGATCATGCTTACTTATGTTGTTATGAATGTCATGCAGGCACTGGCGCTGATGTTCAGACTGCAGACACATCTGGCAGAACGACATGAAGAATACAATGTGCTGGCCCAGGTTGGCTATGAACCTTCAGAGCAGAAGAAGATCCTGAACAAGGAAACAAACAGATTCTTCCTGATCGTGCTTGTCATGGCACTGGTTCTGATCGGCTGTATGATTCTTTCCCTTGCCCGCAACAACATGATCCCGGCAATGTATGCCACTATCATGATCACCTGCATGGTAGTGCCGCTGTTCTGTGTATGGATCCTTTCCGGTTTCTTCTACCGTCGCTCCGCCCGTATTCAGGACATGATTCACAGTATCGAGGAAAGCAGAAGGTAATTGCAAATAGTAAAGTAAAACCTTAAACTTTTGTCGAGGATAAGGTTATGAACAAAAGACTTCAGCAGAAACGAGAAACAATGGACAGAATCTTCGATGCAGCCTGGGAGCTGTGTCTGCAGCATGGCTATGAATGTGTATCCGTAGCTGATATAGCAAAGAAGGCCGATGTCTCCGTAGGACTTGTCTATTATCATTTCGGTTCCAAGGATGCCATTCTTGATCAAGGCTACATCCAGTTCGATGAAGCAATGAGAGAAGGAATGGAACAGGCGGGATACGCTGATCCGAAGGAAAAGGTAAAGCAGCTGTTTCTGCTGTATCTGAAACTGATTCAAAGAGTCACGCTGCGTACAGCTGCCAGTGTCTATGGTAACCAGCTGCTTCGTGGACGTGACTACATTCTGGATGAAAATCATTACATGTATGCAGAGATGCTGGAAGCTTTCTCAAATCTTTGTGTACCTGGCAATGATACCGAAAGCTATACATGCATGGTTTTATGTACGCTGCGCGGATTGATTCTGGAATGGTGCTGTACAGGCGGACAGTTTGATCTGATCCAAAGAGGAACTCAGTTTATTGATCAGCTGCTGATGCAGACTGATCTGAAGCAATGAATATCAGGAGATTAAGAAAATGACAGAATTTGGTATTTCCGTGTATCCCGATCTCAGTCCGATGTCTAAGATCGTTCCGTATCTGAAGCTTGCTGCAAAGTACGGATGCACACGTGTATTCTCTTCCATGTTTTCTGTTGAAGGAACAAATGAAGAGATTATCGACTACTTCAGAGAATTCATTCAGGAAGCTCATAACGCCGGTCTGAAGGTATCTCTGGACGTGAATCCCGGTTTCATGA
>JAZUHS010000038.1:0-7196 GCA_045641845.1 Bulleidia sp.
TCGCACTGTTCAAGGATGCCGCAGCTGCAGCCAAGGCAGTGGATGAAAAGATCACACGTGTGGATATTGCCTATAACTTCCATACACAGAAGGTTACAATCTATAACTCCAAGGGCATCATTGCCAAGGATACTCGTACAAGAGGCCGTGTCCGCATCAATCCGTTAGCTGTCAAGCCCGGAGCAATGCAGCCGTTCTCCACAAATCCCGGTGCTTCCAAGGGCTGGGAGTTCTTCAGTGAAGATATCAACATCAAGGAAATGGCTGTTGAAGCAGCACATGCTGCTCTGGCAATGCTGGATGCAGTAGACTGCCCGTCCGGTGAAATGCCCGTAATCATCGACAATGCCTTCGGCGGAGTTATCTTCCACGAAGCATGCGGTCATTCCCTGGAAGCAACTTCCGTTGCCAAGGGTCTGTCTGTATTCTCCGGCAAGAAGGGTACTAAGATCGCTTCCGATATCGTCAATGCGTGGGATGATGCCACAATCGACGGTGCATGGGGTACAGAAAACTTCGATGATGAAGGCAACCGTACACAGAACAAGCAGCTGATCAAGAACGGTGTTCTGGTAAGCTATCTGGTTGATGACTTCAATGGCCGTGCTATGGGTGAGGCCGGCAATGGTGCATGCCGCCGTCAGTCCTACAAATGGCAGCCTACATCCCGTATGTCCAATACATTCATTGCCAACGGTACAAGCACAAAAGAAGAAATCTTCGCTGCAACAAAGTTCGGTCTGTATGCCAAGAGCATGGGCGGCGGTTCCGTTAACCCTGCAACAGGTGACTTCAACTTCGCAGTCAATGAAGGCTATCTCATTGAAGACGGCAAGATCACAAAGCCCGTACGCGGTGCGACTCTGATCGGCAACGGTGCTTCCATTCTCTTCAATATCGATATGATCGCAGACAATCTTACAAGAGCTGAAGGTATGTGCGGATCTCTGTCCGGCTCTATTCCTACAGACGTAGGTCAGCCCACAATCCGTGTTAAGAGCATTCTCGTCGGCGGTACAGGAGGTAAGCTGAAATGAATTTAAAGAAGTATTTCAATTATGCAAAGGAAATCGGCTTCAGTGATGTTGAATTCAAGACAAAGCGTTCACAGTCTTTCAGCATCGGTGTATCTCATCAGAATGTAGAACAGTATGAAGTATCCGATGTAACAACATACAGCATCCGCGGTATCTATAACGGAAACATGGTTTCCGCCCAGACTGAAAACAAGGCAAGCATCTGTGCAGTTCTTGATTCCATGAAGGAAAATGCACAGCTGATTGAAGTGAAGAAAGAACAGGAACTGTTCAGCGGCAGCGAAAAGTACAGAAGAATGAAGAAGTATGTCAACGAAATGGCTGCTGTACCTGCTTCTGAAAAGATTGCTCTGTGCATGGACCTGGAAAAGAAGTGCTATGCCTACAATCCGTTAATCAAGGATGTACGTATTGTCAGCTATAGTGAAACAGCTGTCACATATTCCATCGAAAACTCCAGAGGCCTCAAGCTCAATGGTCAGATGGCCAAGTCTTCCTTCGGTGCTCATGTCATTGCCCGCAATGACAGTGATACAAGAGTAGGCTCCTTCTCCAAGAGCGGTGTGAAGATGTCCGACTTCGACTTTGACGAAATCGCATCCAAGGCTGGCGAAGAAGCAGTGAAGGCACTGGGCGGCGGTCCCTGCAAGAGCGGAAAGTACAAGACAATCCTCTCTGCCGGTGTGTTTGCACAGTTCTTAGGCTACTGGCTGTCTGCAGTGGATGGCGATGCTGTAAACAAAGGCAAGAGTCTTCTGAAGGATTCCCTGAATCAGGCCTGTGCTTCTAAGAAGCTGACTGTTACAGAAGATCCGTTCAGCACAGAATATCCTTATATGGCAAGAGCCTTCGATGATGAAGGTGTTGCAACATACAAGAAGAACATCGTTGAAAACGGTGTCCTCAAGACATTCCTGTATTCCATTGAATCCGCTAAGGAAGCAGGTACTGTTTCTACAGGCAACGGCTATGGCGGTTCCGATATCGGTACAGGTATCTCTTTGCTCACAGTCAAGCCGGGCAGAAGAGATCTTGAAGGTCTGGCAAAGTCCGTCAAGAACGGCGTTCTGATTAAAGATGTTCAGGGCATTCATGCCGGCATGAATCCGATGAGCGGCAACTTCTCTCTGCAGGCGAACGGCTACATGATCGAAAAGGGTGAAATCACTTCACCTCTGCATCTGATCACAATCGCAGGCAACCTGTATGAAATGTTCAGAGAGATCACAGATCTTGGCAATGACTGCCGTATGACAGGCACTAAGATCTATACTCCCAGTGCTGTTGTCAAGTCTCTGGCAGTATCCGGCAAGTAATTCACTTATGACAGAAGAGTGCGCACGCACTCTTTTGTTTTATCCGTGATGCTAAAATGAAGAAAACAGGAGAAGAGATCATGAGACATTTCTATTTCACAAGACATGGGGAAACGGTGTGGAACGTAGAGAACAAAATCTGCGGTACAACCGATATCGGCTTAACGGAAAAGGGCATCAGACAAGCACACGAGCTGGCAGAGAAGATCAAGGCAGAAGGAATGCACATTGACTGCATCCTCTGTTCTCCTTTGATCCGTGCCAGGGAAACGGCCAGAATTATTGCGGAAGAAACAGGCATTGAACTTCAGGTTGAAAACAGACTCAACGAACAGTGCTTCGGTATCTGGGAAGGTACAGCGAGAAACGGAAAGGAATTCCATGAAGCCAAGACGCACTTCATCGATTCCTACAAAACAGGTGAAACGATGCTGAAGCTGGCACATCGAATCTATGGATTAATTGATGAGATCACAGCACAGGATGACAAGGTTTATCTGCTGGTTGCGCATAATGGCATCTCACGGGTTGTGCAGAGCTACTTCCATGATTTAAGCAATGAAGAATACAGTGCCTTCGGCATTAAGAACTGTGAGATTGTAAAGTACGAATACTAACAAACAGGAGGGGAAACCCTCCTGTCTTTATCAGCTGATGATATCGAAATCTCTCTCATCTATGACTTCCGAATACTTCAGAAGTGCCAGATTTCGCATGTATAGCCGTTCGTCACTGACCTCTCTCCAGGTCTTATGATAATCGGAAACGGATGAACGGATGATGATGTCTGTTTTGACATTGAGACCGGACTGAACGACTGCTTCAGCTTTTTCCAGCTTTCTCTTCAGTCGAGATCTTGCCTGATCGTCAAAATAACCCATAAGATAGACATTCTTGTTTCTGAGGTTCTCAGCATGAATGTTTCCGGGAGTGAATTTCGGTTCGGAGCAGCAGAACTTCAGTGCATGAAGAATCGCATTGTATGTACTGATGTTTATTCTGCGATCATTGATGAGCTTTTTGACAAGTATGACAATGTCGAAGAAACGAAAGTCATTCTCAAGTTCTTCGTTGACTGCAAGCCACTCACTGATCCTGCGGGAATCTTCTTCAGTGACAATATAATCAGCCAGTGTTCCTTTGAGGATTTCTTTTAGCTCTTTGAAGGTATCAAGATAATAAGATCTGTATTTCATGTATTTATTGTGACATAAAGCTGGCTTAAGGGAAAACAAAAAGCAGCCGAAGCTGCTTAATGTGATTAACCGAAGAAACCTTCACGGTTGAGCTTGATCGCATACCAGATGAAGGCACTGCCGGAGAGGAACCATGTGATCGGATAGATCCAGAAGGTCAGACCGATGACATGCCAGATGCGGCCGATGGTATTGAAGACGACAACACGTACCAGACACCAGCAGGTAAGCATAACTACCATCGGTGCCATCGGTTTGCCGACACCGCGCATGATCGCGGAAGTCAGATGCGAGAAGGCCAGCAGGAAGTAGAAGAAGCCGGAGATACGGGCCTTGGAGACACCATAGGCAATTACCGGAGCTTCCTTTACAAACAGACCGATCAGCTGCGGGGCAAAGATGCAGAAGGATAAGCCGATCATTTCCGCACAGATTAAACCGGAGATCAAAGAGAACTTGATGCCGGCACGGACACGGTCGAATTTCTTTGCGCCCATGTTCTGCGAGATGAAGGTTCCCATGGCCAGGGAGAATGCTGTAACCGGAAGGAAGCCGAAGCCTTCGACTTTGCTGTAGGCACCGATACCCGCCATAGCAGCGGAACCGAAGGAATTGATATAGGACTGAATCATGACATTGGCAAGGTCGGTGACACATGCCTGCATCGCTGTGGGAAGACCGAAGCGGATGATCATACGCAGCTTTTCCATATCGATGCCGATGCTCTTAAGGGAAACACGGATATCATCATTGATCGTCATCAGCTTGCGTAAAGCCAGCAGGGTACTTACAGACTGGGAGATGATCGTCGCAAAGGCAGCACCGTCGACACCCATATGCAGACCGCCGATAAAGAGTACATCCAGGAAGATATTCAGGATACTGGAAACGATCAGATAGATCAGCGGATCTCTCGAGTCACCGCCTGCCTGCAGGATACCGGTGAAGGTGTTGTACATGATCGTAGCGGTAGCACCGGCAAAGATGATACGCAGATACAGAATGGAATTGCCGATGACATTGTCAGGGGTTCCCATCATGCGTAAGAAGATCGGTGAGCCAAGCACACCGACTGCAGTCAGGATCACCGAGAAGATCAGACCTACAGCCACAGCAGTATGTACCGCCTTGCGGATGCCTTCCTTATTGCCGGCACCGATGTTGCGGGCAATGACGATGCTGGCACCGCTGGAAAAGCCCATAAAGAAGCCGATGATCAGGAAGGTCAGTGAACCTGTTGAGGAAACGGAAGCTAATGCATCCGCACCCAGCAGGTTGCCTACGATGAGTGAGTCTACCGTACTGTACATCTGCTGGAATAAGTGTCCGACAAAGATCGGAAAAGCGAAGGTCAGAATCTGCTTGTACAGATTGCCTTCGGTCATTACAGTCGTGTTCTTTTTCATAGGTGCTAACAATAACACGATTTCACAATTCTTCCACATATATGCCCATACAAATACTGAATGATCACCCTCGATTCACTCCTTCGGTATGCGGATTTGTTCGTTATAAACAGATAACATAATAGACGAAGAAAGCAGATGACAGCGTACGGGTCAAAGTGCTGACTTCAGGAGGAAGAAAATGAAAAAATGGTCAAGTCCCTCAGCGAAGGTAGAACGCTTTGCGGCCAGTGAGTATGTTGCGGCCTGCGGTGACCTGAACCGTGTCTATCTGTTTGACTGCAATGCCGGTGATCCTGAAAAACGATATGATGTGAAGACACAGGACGGCACATTGTTAACAAAAGATAATCCGATGTCGATGAAGTTCTTTCATCCCTGTCATGCGGTACATGAAGCACCTGTCAGTGATGAATTCATTCCCGGTGTTATGTACGACAATGACGGCAAGGACAGATATATTCAGGTTTCCGAATCCGGTGATGTCATGATCTGGATTGATGCTGCACAGGAAGTACACTGCACATTCAATCTGGACATGAATACATGGGAAACGACAAGATCCTAGAAAGGCAAAGAATATGGCAGAAATGGATTACAGCAGAACAGAACTCGAACAGAAGGTACTCGATGGTGCCGACAAGGACGTATATCTCAAGGCAATGGAAACAGCCGCAGATGCCCGCCGGAGAATTCTCTCCAAGGGTATTTCCACAGGTGAACTGGAAGAAGCTCTGGCTGTGATGGAAGATCTGAGAGTGAAGGTATATGCCCGCAAGGCAGCTGCTCGCGTTCAGGTTAAGAAGACAGTGAAGAAGCCCGTACGCAAGGTTATCAAGAACGAAGCAAACGAAACAATCGCTGAATAAGCAGCAGCCCCGCAGATCCCTGCGGGGTTTTAGTTAAAATGAATGAACTGGTAAGAAATCCTTAAAGGATAGATCAGTACATCTGTGGCATAATACTTGCACAAAGAGGTGCGTTTTATGAAGAAAGTACTGAAAGTAGACATGGTCAACGGCATTGTGCTGGTTGGCGATGTCGCAAGAGAAACATTCAGAGAATACAGTCTTGATGACTTTACATTTATTCCCAACAACGGTGACTATGTCCGTATCTATGTCAATGATCAGAAGACCATCATTGAAAAGTATGAAGAAGAAGTACCGGTCAGAAGCTATGCCGGTGAAGAGATTCTGTACGATGAAAGACACAAGGTAAACAAGATCGTTTATATCGTACTGGCCGTCTTCACAGGTGTCTTCGGCATTCATCACTTCTATGCCGGCGATACAAGCCGCGGCATGAAGTATCTGCTGTGCGGACTGTTTCTGTCCTGGACAGTAATTGTACCGTTTGTGCTGATCTTCAAGAGCATCAGCAGTGCCTTCCGTGTGCTGATGATCCCCGGTGATGTTGACGGCAATGTTATGATCTGATTGTATGATCAGAAAAGACATCCTTTACACAGCACTCAAGCGATTAGAGAAACATCTGCCTGCGAAGGCGGGTGCAATGCTTAATGCATATGAACAATACGAAGAAGATCACAATACATCCTATGTCCTGATGAAGGAAGCAGGAGAACTGGTATACTGTCTGTTTTCCTATCCGCTGCTGTATGCAGACGGTAGTGATGAAAAGAAGTTTGATCTGAATGCATCCTGGTGCGGGGAAGAGATGATCTTACTGGTATTCAATCCTGCCGATGAGATCATCGCTGATATCGCCGGTATCCATATGTCCGCAGAAGACTGGCTGGTTCGTGAGGATCTCTATGATCTTGTGACCATGGATTCGGACTGGCAGTATCTGGCCTGGTATACACTGGCCGGAATGTGCTTTGATGAAGTGTCATTCCCGTTATGTCTGTGTGATCCAGCAGAGATTGAAGAAGCAAAGAAGCAGTATCCGCAGCTGTTTGCGGGGGAAGTGCTGATGCATACCAACAGCTATGTCACAAGGCGTGATCGTGGTCAGCATATCTTTACGCATATGGTGCAGATGATGAAGGAACATGCTCTGCGCAGTGTCAATGAGAATACATGGTTCTCAGCGACATTCTGTCTGGATCCTGATGTAGCCTGCTATGGACCTGATACTGTCTCATGGCCATATCATTACAGCTTTGAAAGAGATGAGCCTGTGCGTATGCACAATAAGGAAATCCTGGAACATCTTGGCTATACGGTTGTAAGACTGCAGGAAGAAGAGGAAGATCCGGATGCGGATGGAACCAAG
>JAZUHS010000039.1:0-2634 GCA_045641845.1 Bulleidia sp.
GGATAATGAAACTTCATGGAATTGATATTCAGTACATATGTAATGACAGGATCCGCAGGGACACTCACTTCTTCCTCTTCTGTTTCGGGTTCAGGTGCCGGTTCGTTTTCAGGTTCGACTGCCGGTTCCTGTATTTCCTCAATGATCTCAGGAAGCATCGGAACAATGGTACGGTCAATCACTTCCTCTTCTTCGACAGGATCATGATCACAGTAAATGGAATCCCCTTCAAACAGCATTGTTACTTCTCCCTGCAGATCAGAGCGGAAGATTCCGACATTATGTTTCTTCAATCGATCCATAGTTGAATTATGCGGATGACCGTATTCATTGTCTTTGCCGCAGCTGATGAAGGCATAGAAAGGATCTGCCGCATCCAGCAGTGCAGAAGATGTTGATGTCGAAGAGCCATGATGACCGACAACAAGCAGATCTGTTAAAAGGTCAAGATTGCTGTTAATCAGATCATTCTCTTCTTCACTTTCTGCATCTCCCATTAACAGTACCCTGAAGCCATTGAATTCCGCACGCATGACAATGGAACGATTATTGCTGCTGATGGAAGTATAGTCTTTGGGTCCAAGGACTGTCAGTAACGCATGGCCAAGCTGATAGGTATCCCCCTGCCTGGGATGGACTTCCTGTATACCTTTATCATTCATATGTTTATGAAACGAAGAAGCGATATAGGTATCGGATTCATAGTCCGGTGTAATCGCCTGTTTGACCTTTGCTGTTTCCATTACACCGATCAGACCGCTGATATGATCTTCGTCATAATGCGATGCGACAATATAATCCAGTTCCGTAACACCTGCATCCTTCAGATATGCGACCACGTAGTCTGAGGCATCTCTGCCGCCGCCATCGTAAAGCATATAATGTCCTTCCGATTCCATCAGAATGGATAACCCCTGTCCGACATCCAGCATCGTTACGGAGAGATGCCCTTCTGTTTCCTGTATTTCTTCAGCCTGTACCGGTTCTGTGTCTTCTTCCTTGATCGGCTCTTCCGGCACAGAAGGTGCTATCTGCTGACAGCCCATCATAAGAAGAGAAAGCAGTACTGCTGTGATCTTCTGTATTTTCTTCATAGCAAAACCTCTATGTCATTATGATAACCTATGATTCCCTTCAGTATAGGTCTGTTACCCTGAGGAACATCAACAATCTTTTTCCAGCCACTTCATAAAGGCAGTATGCACAGTTTCATCAAAGCTGATCTTTACAGTATCCACCAGAATCGGCATAGAACTCATCACATAGATTCTGATGCAGTCTCTGCCCTGTTCATCCTTTGTATGCAACAGATCCAGTCTGTTCAGCACATAGCGTTCCTTGTTCTTCATGGCAACATGATAAACAAAATCATGAAGGATACTGTTCGTATGTCATAACACTGCGTCATTCAGCGAATGAATCCATAGTACAGCAGGTCATTTGTATAATAGTCATGTATTCAGTCGATGACTGTGATCCACGTCTGTCAGGGAAAATCACTCCCTTACAGACGTTTTTCTTTCTATGAGGTATGTATATGTACAGTAAGTCTCTGCGTGCTTTATCCATGATCATTCTTGGCAATATGCTCTATGCACTAACAGTACAGCTGTTTCTTGTCCCTTCCGGGCTTATTACAGGCGGTACAACAGGCATAGCCTTAGCACTTAACACATTATGCCATCTTCCGGTTTCATCCTTTGTACTGGCCTTCAACGTGCTCATGCTGGTGCTTGGATGGCATGTACTTGGACGTACCTTTGCCTTGACCACTGTACTCAGTACCTTCATCTATCCTCTTTCTCTTGGTGTATTTGAAAAGACACTGGGCAGTGTCGTTCTGACAGATAACATGATGCTCAATGCCGTATTCTCAGGACTTGGTATCGGCTTAGCTTTAGGACTGGTCATTCGTGAAGGTGCAAGTACCGGCGGGATGGATATTCCTCCGCTGATTCTGAATAAGAAGTTCAATCTCTCCGTATCCGTTACCATGTATGTCTTTGACGTTCTGATCCTGCTGGCTCAGGCCATCATGCATACACCGGAAACGGTACTCTATGGCATTATCGTAGTCTTGATTTATACCCTGACACTGGATCATCTGCTGTTAAGCGGATCCTCACGCACGGAAGTTCGCATTATCTCGGATCATACGGATGAAATCTGTTCACGTATCCTGAATGAAATGGATCGTGGTGTCACTTTGTTAAAGGGAGAAGGAGGATATTCACATACACCTCATGAAGTTCTTATGAGCATTGTATCCAATCGAGAACTGCCGCGGATCAATACCATTGCTCACAGCATCGATCCGGACTGTTTCATGATCGTATCCCGTGTATCGGAAGTATCGGGAAGAGGCTTTACCGCAGATAAACGTTACCTGAATCAGGAAACCAAATAAAATGCCCTTCTATCACTGAGGATGAAGGGTCTTGCCAATATGTCAAATGTTATTCAGTAATGACTAAGCTGTCATCTTAAGGGGTTATTTTCGTATGAGCATATACAGTGCTCTAACTGAACGGATTACAGTATCAAAATGGGTGTGTCAAGAATTTTGTGTAAATTGTAATTGTTGGATATGTTATGAAAATCAGAGGAATGCCCATGGGCATTCCTCTGATTTTC
>JAZUHS010000040.1:0-18767 GCA_045641845.1 Bulleidia sp.
TAAGAGCGGATATGTTAAGAACAAGGTAATGGAATTCGTCGGTCCCGGCATTGCCAATCTGCCGATCGAATACCGTAATGCCATCGATGTCATGACAACCGAAACAACATGCTGGTCTTCCATCTGGGTCACAGATGAAAAGACACAGGGCTACTATGAAGTGCATGAACGTCCTGAAGCATTTAAGAAGATCCAGCCTGCGGATGTAGCTTACTACGATGGCTGTGTATATGTAGACATGGATACAGCAGAATGCATGATCGCAATGCCCATGCATCCCAGCAATGTATATACAATCCATGAACTGCAGGCAAATGCTCCGGAAATCCTGAAGAAGGTGGAAGAAGAAGCAAACAAGCAGATCAACCATGCGGCAGGTGCACGTATGGATCTTATGAGCAAGTACCATGATGGTGCCGTATGGGCTGATCAGGGTGAAATCGCAGGCTGCTCCGGCGGTGTATACGATAACCTCTGTGCTGCCGCAGATATCTTAAGAGGCAAGAGCACAGGTAACGGTACATTCTCCCTGAATATCTATCCCGGTTCCGTCCCTGCTTTAGCAGAACTGCTGAAGAACGGCAGAGCTGCTGATCTTTGTGAAGCCGGTGCAATCATGAGAGAAGCATTCTGCGGTCCCTGCTTTGGTGCTGGTGATACACCCGCAAACGGTGAATTCTCCATTCGTCATACAACCCGCAACTTCCCTAACCGTGAAGGTTCCAAGCCCGGTGAAGGCCAGATGAGTGCAGTAGCTCTGATGGATGCGCGTTCCATCGCTGCTACAGCTGCTAACGGCGGCAGAATCACTGCAGCTACAGACATTGATGTGGAATATACAGAACCTGAATACCACTTCAATAAGAGCATCTATGACAAGAGAGTCTACAACGGCTTCGGCAAGGCTGAACCTGACTATGAACTGAAGTTCGGTCCCAATATCAAGGACTGGCCGGAAATGCCTGCACTGACAAAGGATCTTCTGGTAAAGGTATGTGCATATATCGAAGATCCGGTCACAACAACAGACGAACTGATTCCTTCCGGTGAAACATCATCCTACAGATCCAATCCGGAAAGACTGTCTGAATTCTGTCTGAGCAGAAGAGTTCCTGAATATGTTGGCCGCTCCAAGGTACTGCGTCAGAACGAAAGAGATCGTGAAGCAGGCAAGGGTCTTACAGAAGAAGTAAAGAATGTCTATGCAGCACTTGCAGCTGCAGGATTGACTGTAGATCCCGAAGGAACAGATATCGGTTCCACAATCTTCGCCAATATGCCCGGTGATGGTTCCGCAAGAGAACAGGCAGCTTCCTGTCAGAGAGTCATGGGCGGTGCCGCAAACTTTGCCAAGCAGTATGCAACAAAGAGATACCGTTCCAACTGCATCAACTGGGGTATGACACCGTTCTTAGTAGAGAATCCGGAAGTATTCGCTCTTGGCGATTACATCTTTGTACCGAATGTACGTGCACATGTACTGGCAAACGATGCAAGCTTCCCTGCATATGCTGTCAAGGCTGATGGTACTGTCACAGAATTCCCTGTATCCACAGGTGCTCTGACAGAACCGGAAAGACAGATCATCGCAGATGGCTGTCTGATCAACTACTACAGAAACAATAACTGATTGTTAACCCCATTATGTATTAGGGCATACATAATGTGAGTTTTCCGAAAACAGGAGACCGGCGGGGCTGCCGTTCTCCTGTTTTCACTTTATTCAGATATATTTCAGTATTTTCCCTGCTCTTCTGTATCATAATACAGTTAAGGAGAAACACATTATGAGTGAATATAGAATTGCAATGCTGATATGGGAAACTGTGGCTGTGCTGTTTGCAGGCATCGGTATCTACGATCGTTTCTTCCTTAAGCATAAAGCCGCCGGCTTCTATGCCAACGGACCTGTAGGGAAAGTTTCGGATATCATCGGCTTCAATCATGCCTTAGGAACACTCTGGATGATCTTTGCCTTAGTACTTGCTTTACTGGGTCTTCTGTTTCTGACAGGAAATACATTGGTCATCTCTCTGGGCATTATCCTCGGTACAGTTTTCTCTGTTCTTGGCCTTCTGGTCGCATATACAGTTGTAATTGCACCGAAATATACCGTCTAAGCATTGTTCCAGCCTTTCTGACAAGCAGACGCAGTATACACGCATGATTGTCTATCAAAGACAAACGCTCGTCAGAGACCCTGATGTGCGCTTTAGAGGCACTGTTTATTTGCAGTGTCTTTTTCTGTATTCTCCTGCACCTCTTCTTCAATCCAGGCCATGATCAAAGAAACGATCTTCTCCTGCTGTACAGCCGTCAGCTGTGTATGTTCCTGTACTTTGTACCACTTATGCAGACAGCCTCTGCAACAGGTTGCCGTCGCATGCTGGGCCAGGAAGACAGGATGCCCCTTCATCGGTGTCTGTTTGCCATCGTTGGCAATCTCAGCCGGAGCCAGACGTTCCTGCACAAAATGACGGGCATGATCAGTGATCACGTCCATCCCCTTTTCCTGTACATAAGCAAGATCCGCTTTTCTCAGATGAAAGGAAGAACGGAACTTCGATCTTTTCAGTTTTGCCAGTGCCTGCGCTTTTGTCTGCATACCTTCACCACCATAAAACAGAGGCACTGTTACCAGTGCCTCTGTCATCATACATCAGCTTTTAATCTCTGAAGAATTATTCAAAGAATCTGAACTTCTTCTTAGGAGAGTATGTTGTATGGAGCAGTTCTTCTGCCAGTTCGCTGCCGGGTTCGCCCAGGAAGTCAGCGTACAGCTGCTGAACCTGCTTGTTATCGGAAGAGATACGAACTTCCTTGTACTTATCTTCATCATACAGAGCCTGCATACGCAGATCCTTGTACATGTAGCCGAGCTTACCATCCTTCATACGAGCGGAGATAATCGGCTGACCGCCACCGTTGACGCATCCGCCAGGGCAGCCCATGACTTCGATGAATGCATACTTGGAAATACCTGCTCTAACGTCTTCCAGCAGAGGCTTAGCGCAGCTCATGGAGGAAGTAATAGCAATCCACAGCTTCTGACCGCCTACTTCTACACATGCTTCCTTAACGCCTGCCATACCACGGCATTCTGTGAAGTCAACACGTTCCAGCTTCTTGCCATCGAGCTTCTGCTTAACTGTTCTCAGAGCAGCTTCCATAACACCACCTGTAGCACCGAAGATTACGCCGGCACCTGTGTATTCACCCATCAGGTCACCGTCGAACTGTTCGTCGTCGAGGTATGTCAGGTCTTCCATACCGTACATCTTGATCAGTCTTGCGGCTTCTCTTGTTGTCAGTACAGCATCTACATCAGGATATTCGCCTGTTTCGCATTCAGGACGGTGAATTTCAGACTTCTTAGCGATGCAGGGCATAATGGATACAACATAGATTCTGGAAGGATCTACATTGTGCTTCTTAGCCCAGTATGTCTTTGCAATTGCACCAACCATCATGTGCGGAGACTTAGCGG
Source organism: Bulleidia sp. (assembly GCA_045641845.1). GTDB lineage: Bacteria > Bacillota_I > Bacilli_A > Erysipelotrichales > Erysipelotrichaceae > Bulleidia. The sequence continues at coordinate 3,488 of JAZUHS010000040.1, forward strand.
AGGACAGATGAGACAGCAGTTCCGGATATTCATATTCGATGTACTTGATCCAGCCGGGAGAGCAGGATGTGAACATCGGCAGAACACCGCCGTTGCTGATACGGTTCAGCAGTTCGTTGCCTTCTTCCATGATTGTCAGATCGGCACCGAAGTTTGTGTCATATACACGGTCGAAACCGCACTTCTTGAGAGCAGAAACCATCTTGCCTGTTACACGAGTACCGATCGGCATATGGAATTCTTCACCCAGAGCAGCTCTTACTGCAGGTGCAGTCTGGCAGATAACGATCTTATCGGGATCGTTGATTGCCATGATAACGTCGTGGATATTTTCCTTTTCTGTTAATGCACCAACAGGGCAGGCATTTACGCACTGACCGCACTGCATGCAGTTAACGTCATTGAAGGAACCATTGTACAGAGGGCCGACCTGAGTCTTGAAACCTCTGTTCTGCAGACCGAGAACACCGATACCCTGTACTGTTGCACAAGTAGCGATGCAGCGTTCGCAGAGCACGCACTTGGATGTATCACGAACGATACCCCAGGAAGCATCTTCATATACAGGCGGAGTCATTTCGCCTTCGAAACGGTTTTCTCTGATACCAAGTTCCTGGCACAGTCTCTGCAGTTCGCAGTTCTGGTTGCGCTTGCAGGAGAGGCAGTTCTTGTTGTGGTTGGACATGATCAGTTCAACAGTTGTCTTACGACCGCGGATAGCGCGTTCACTGTTTGTCCAGATTTCCATACCTTCAGATACAGGTGTTGTGCAGGCAGACAGCAGGGATCTAGCACCCTTAACTTCTACCAGACATACACGGCAGGCACCGGACTTGATAACATGCTTCAGATAGCACAGTGTAGGGATCTGGATACCAGCCTTCTGTGCAGCCCACAGGATAGTGTCACCTGCTTCAGCAGTTACGAAGCGGTTATTAATCTTAATATGTACTTCATTACTCATGATATGGGCCTCCTATTACTGTCTGCTGACAGCGCCGAAACGGCAGTTCTGGATACATGTACCGCACTTGATGCACTTAGCAGCGTCGATCTTATAAGCTTCCTTACCGGGAACACCAGTAATAGCGTCGGAAGGACAGTTACGAGCACACAGGGAGCATGCACGGCACTTGCTGGGATCGATTGTGTACTGCAGCAGGTTCTTGCAGACGTGAGCACGGCACTTCTTATCAACGATATGTTCGATGTATTCATCACGGAAGTATCTCAGTGTAGACAGGATCGGGTTAGGAGCTGTCTGGCCGAGACCGCACAGAGCTGTTTCTCTGATCTGAGCGGAGAGTTCTTCCATTTCATCGAGCATTTCCATAGTACCTTCGCCTTCTGTGATCTTTGTGAGCATTTCCAGAAGTCTCTTTGTACCAACACGGCAGGGTGTGCACTTACCGCAAGATTCATCACAGATGAATTCCATGTAGAAACGTGCAACGTCTACCATACAGTTATCTTCATCGAGGACGATCATACCGCCGGAACCCATCATGGAACCAGCCTGTACGAGGTTATCGTAGTCGATCGGAGTATCGAGCTGAGATTCTGTCAGACAGCCGCCGGAAGGACCACCAGTCTGAACAGCCTTGAACTTCTTGCCGTTAGGAATACCGCCGCCGATATCGTAGATGATTTCGCGCAGTGTTGTACCCATAGGTACTTCAACCAGACCTGTGTTAACGATCTTGCCGCCCAGAGCGAATACCTTAGTACCCTTGGAACGTTCTGTACCCATGCCTGCATACCATGCAGCACCCTTGTCCAGAATCTGTGCAACGTTAGCCAGTGTTTCTACGTTGTTGATAGATGTAGGCTTGCCCCATACACCCTTTACAGCAGGGAACGGAGGCTTAGGAGAAGGCATACCACGCTTACCTTCGATGGAAGCGATCAGGGCTGTTTCTTCACCACATACGAAGGCACCGGCACCCAGACGGATTTCGATATCGAAGTCGAAACCGGAATTGAAGATGTTCTTGCCTAACAGGCCTCTTTCTTCAGCCTGTCTGATAGCGATACGCAGACGGTTTACAGCGATCGGATATTCAGCACGGATATAAATATAACCATGGTGAGCACCTACAGCGTAAGCCATGATTGCCATACCTTCGAGGATGCAGTGCGGGTCACCTTCCAGAATGGAACGGTCCATGAATGCACCGGGGTCACCTTCGTCGGCGTTGCAGATAACATACTTTTCGTTACCCGGCTGGTTCTTTTCGAACTGCCACTTTGTACCTGTAGGGAAGCCGGCACCACCACGACCACGCAGACCGGAAGCCTTAACTTCATCGATTACGTTCTGAGGAGTCATTGTAGCCAGTACAGCACCCAGGGCACGGTAACCGCCTGTAGCGATATATTCGTTGATATCTTCAGGGTTGATCTTACCGCAGTTACGCAGAGCGATACGCTGCTGCTTTTCATAGAAGCGGATTCTGTTGATATCGAAAATCTTTTCCTGTGTTTCAGGGTCTACGTCAAACATCTGCAGATCCTGTACAACTTCGCGGCCGATAACGTGTTCATTCACGATACGGTCAACGTCCTTAGGTGTAACGTGTGTGTAGAATACACGGTCAGGGTAGATCGCAACGATCGGACCCTTCTGGCACAGACCGAAGCAGCCTGTACCAATAACAGTTACATTTTCGGACAGGCCATGTTCAGCGAGCAGTTCATTGAAACGTTCAATGTTCTTTTCTGCATCACCGGCAGTACAGCCTGTACCTGCGCAGCACAGAATGTTCATATGAACGGAGTCATCGTGCAGAACGATGTTGCCGGAGTCGTCACGAAGTTCAACTCTGCCCTTTTCACGTTCATAAATCGCATTCAGTTCTTCCAGTGTTCTGATCTGTTCAACCATAATCAGTTCTCCTTTTCAGCCTTACGAATACGAGCAATTTCGTTAGCTACAGCCATGGACTGCAGAGCGTTGCCGTATACCTTTCCGTCAATAATGCAAACCGGGGCAAGACCACATGCACCCAGGCATCTTGTGGCATCGAGTGAGAACATGCCATCTGCGGATGTGCTATTTACCTTAGCACCTGTCTGTTTTTCAAGTCTGTCGACCAGCTGCTGAGCACCCTTAACGTAGCAAGCTGTACCAAGGCAAATATTGATAACATGCTTACCCTTAGGTTCTGTTGTGAACTGTGCATAGAACATAACTACGCCGTACACTTCAGCAGGGCTTGTACCTGTTGCTTCTGCAATCTTCTCCATTGCTTCGAAAGGAATGTAGCCGAATTCGTTCTGCACATCATGCAGCATTTCGATTGTCGGACCGGGCAGATTCCTGCGAGATGCAATGATTTCATCGATTCTCAGAAGAGTAGCTTCATTTAATCTTTCCATCATATCCTCCTGTGTTCGCTCAGTGGAATTTCGGGGCAACGATCTGCACTCCTGTGACCGATATTTCAGGGCATCTGAAGTCACATGAAAAAACAGAGTCGTCAGCCGAACACGCCTTATTATAGCAATTCCGACACTCCCATGTAAACGCTTCCGAGCAAGTTAATGTCCTCACATGATAAAAAACTAACAAATAAGTCTTCGTATTTACATAAAGCTAAGAAAAAGAGTACAGAATCACAAAGATTCCATACTCTCTTTAGTTTCAGATGAACTTTACTCAGTCAGCCTTTTCCAGAGAACGGATCGCCATGATCATCATCACAGCACCCAGAACTGTAGCACCGGCAGAGATTGTCAGCGTTGTATGAACACCAACTGCAGTTAACAGAATACCGCCCAGGAAGGATGCGAACAGACCACCGACAGTGGATGTTGCATTGACAATCGCCTGACCCTTGTTGCGATCTTCTTCACCGACATTTTCAGTAGCGAAGTAAACGATGGTCGGAGCCAGCAGCGCGTAGGCAAACATCTGCAGTACGCAGGACATGTAGAAGATGACCATGTTGGATGCAAGTACCATCAGGATATGCTTCAGTGCAAATGCGCAGGCAGAGATGATCATCAGCTTGTTGATCTTTACCTTCTTCATGATCCATGCAAACAGGAACATCGGCGGCAGTTCTACAACCGCCTGCAGGAAGATGACGTTGCCCTGATCGGCAGTTGTACCGCCGATTTCCATCAGGACGTTGATCATGTAGTTATTCAGAAGCATATGTGCAAAGAACAGCAGAATCAGCGCTGCACAGGCAGGGATGAGCTTCTTGTACTTTCTGAAGAATTCACCATAGGAAATCTGCTTCTCTTCCACTTTAGCTTCACCGCTCTTTGCTTCACGGGCAGGTACACGCAATGTCGCAACCGCAGCCAGAGAGATCAGAACCATCACTAACAGATAAACAGGCAGAATCTTTTCTGTCTTCCATGCCAGCAGTCGGCCGATGACCTGACCGCCTAAGGCATAGGCCAGAGAACCGATGCCGCGGCAAAGACCGAAGTTGATTGTCTGTCCTTCCTTTTCATACAGGAAGGCAATGGTATTGAGGAACGGCATACCCATCATGGCAGCGGACATACCGACGATGACTAACGGAATGATCAGAGCACTGCCCATCGGCACCACGATCATCAATGCATAGCAGACCGTAGCTGCACCCATGGTTAACAGCAGTGTCTTCTTTTCATCCAGCTTGCTTGAACGGTCAATAATCGGTGCCAGACCTGTCTGGAATACCAGTGTCAGAATACTGATGCAGGTCAGGATAATACCGATTGTGGAAGGACTGAATCCTCTGTACAGCAGATAATTATTTGTGTAGCCGCCGGTACCGCAGATCAGCATGAATAAGAATGCATAGATTGCTGCATAATGAATTGTTAATCCCTTATATTTCATACTTTTTTTCTCCTGTCCTTATCATAGCATGAAACCGCTATCATACTCGTATGACGCACTTATCCGCACTATATTCCATGCAATCAAACACAATTATGATAGCTGCTGACTTACTTTTTCTCTCGCAAGCAAAGCCGCGCCGATGGCCCCGCAGTACTGTGCCATAGGACTGATGAACAGTTCTTCATTAAGACATTGCGCAAGGCTGTCAGCTACACCCTGATTCAAAGCAACGCCGCCGGTCAATGCATACATCCCTGAAGTCTGCAGTCTTCTGATAAGTGATAAAGTACGGCGGGCAACGCTCATGTTCAGACCATGGATAATATCCGCAGGCTGTTCATTATCTGCCACCAGTGATACAACTTCACTTTCCGCAAAGACTGTACACATGGAGGAGATGGTAATATCCTTCTGCCAGTTCTGACCAAGACTGCTCATTTCTTCCATGCTTAATTCCATTGCCCTTGCCTGCATTTCCAGGAAACGGCCGGTACCGGCAGCGCATTTATCATTCATGACAAAACCTGTCACAGCGCCTTTCTCATTGATTGTAATGACTTTGGAATCCTGTCCGCCGATATCGATGATCGTACGTACAGCAGAATTCAGATAATGTGCCCCACGGGCATGGCAGGTGATTTCCGTTGCACTTTGATCTGCCATCGCAATACTGTCACGGCCATAGCCTGTAGACATGATCATGCGCAGATCCTGACGTGTCAGCCCTGCATCCGCCATAGCCTTTGCCAGTGCTTTTTCCGCACCATGATCCGCACCTTTTCCCGTTGCAGTCATCGCTTTGGCGATGATGGTTCCATCTGAAGAAAGAATCACTGCTTCCGTGGAAGTGCTGCCGGAGTCAATGCCGGCGATATAGAACTGTTCCTTTGTCATCTTCGGCATCTCTCCTTTCTGATCCATCACTTCTTCTCCGAAAGCCTGCAGCCTTGTCTTCAGCTGTCCCTTCATGCCGGAAGTAACATCTGTTTCAATCTTGAGCACAGACCCGTCTATCTCATCTTTCTCAAGCATATATTCAAAGCCATAGTAATCGCAGAATTTCACTGTATGGAACACAGTACCTGCAGGAACATCTGCACCATGGGGACTTCGTCCGCCGTTGATCCACATACGGAAGCAGCCCATATCCTGCAGCAGCAGTGCCTCGGCATACCAGGCATAGAAATCACGCTCACGGTCGACACTGTGACGCAGATAGCGATTGCCTGTACAGGTATCATCCACAACCGGAATTTCCCGGAAGACTTCTTCGATTTCCTTCTTCAGCAATGCTCCGCCATGTGCACCACTCAGGCGAATGTACGTTCCCTGCGGACGTTTCGGAAACTGTGTCTGTCTTTCAGCGTAATCCGCATAGACCTTTTCCCTGTCAAAGGGAATATGACAGTATTCTCCATATGCTTCCTGCAGTCTCTGCAGTTCCCTGGCAAAAAGATCAATCTCTCTTTGACCATGCTTATGCGGAAACGGCAGCAGCCATAGAAAATCCAAATCATTGCGTTCTTTTAATATGTCATACAGACGGCGTGTGGAATCACAGCAGTCCGTTAATATCAGTTCCCTGATCTTCTTTGTTTCAATCTCTTCCAGCAAGGCCTTTACAAAAGAACACATATTCGCATGCCCGCACCCTTCTGCACAGCCAAACGATGCCGGAGCCGGATCCAGACGTTCACAGTTCTGATTGAATCCTGCAAACAGTTCCAGCGGAGCATATTTACATGTGGTATAGATCATAACTGACGCTCCTTCAGAATCTCCAGGAATGCTTCGATTCTTGTGATGCTCTGTCCTTCCGGATGATTATTGCGATCAGCACCATCCCCATTCAGTACCAGTACAGGAAGCACATCGCGCAGAGCATGTTCGATCAGTACGGAAGCACCACATGTCTGCTTGCATCCCCATTGGCAGAAAAGAATCAGACCATCGGTCTTATTCTCCGCCAGCAGTTTCTTCATATGTTCAATTCGATTCTGTACAGAACCATTAAAAGGATGATGTACCAGAGACATTGCCATATCCCGATAAGGATCATCACTGTATACAGGCATATCCGTGCAGAGTTCAGAAAAAACAATCTGCTGTTCATTCCTATGACCAAACAGCTTTTCTGCCCCTTTGGATAAGAACGGACTGACATGCATCCAGGCCAGATGCACCCCTGCGGTTCTTCTCTTTTCTGCCTGTACCATATGGGCATACTGCAGTGCTTCTTCACTGCCGCACATGCCATGCAGCAGCCATACTTCCTCCATCATAGACAACACAGTGGAATACGGATGCGGCACAAGCAGTCTTCTTGCCATAAGAGATCTTTCATGAACGCACTTCAATGTTTCTTCAGAGAAAGCTTTACCGGTCACATTCACCAGTGCCTGTGTCAGTTCCTGCAGCTGATCCAGAACATAGTCGACAGATGTAAAGTCACTTCTGTACGGCACATCCAGATAGTACTGCGGCAGGGCATACTTATGTCCAAGAATACGATAAGTCAGCTGACCGGCATCACAGGCAAGAGAAGTATTCACCACTGCCATAAATTCATCCATCAGCCCCTTTTCCGCTGCACCCATCAGAATGCGATGATACGAACAGCATGTCTCACCAATGCCCATGCTCTCTGCTGTGTCGATCATTTCTCTCTCCAGTCCGGCCATCGCAAGATACGCAGCCAGCATCTCCGCATTGAGTACATGCACACCAAAAGACTGCATCAAAGCAGAGGGCATATACATGGAATGCAGGATAGTATGAGATGGATCACGTAATGCCTGCAGCACATGTTCTGTGCAGATCTGATGCAGGTATCTTTCGGCATCCGAAAGCTCTGCACTGTCCATTGCAGCGCAGTTTCTTTCGATCTGATCAATAACAGATTGTCTGAAATCATCTTCATGCTTCATGTATCTCATTCTACCATTGCCTGCCTGCAGATTCATTCTCTGTTCCTTTTGGGAAATAATATATTCACTACATATCGCATAACTAAAAGAAAAAGAGGACTGCATTTCACAGTCCTCAGAATCACTTATGATCAGTCTACGGAAGAAACGTGAGGCTTTACATCATCAGGAATCAGGCACTTGTATGTTTCACCATCGAGCTTTTCATTGAATTCCTTCTTTGCAGCTTCAATTGTTTCCGGATGTTCGTTGAGATATACAGCCGCATCTGCCAGAACATCGCCTGCCAGCATTTCACCCTTCCATGCCGGTGTGCTCTTGCCCTGGGCAACCCACTGCCAGGAGTGTGCATTTGCACCATAGGAATAGCATGCCGTGTTGATCTGTGCTGTCGGAACAACCCAGGAGATATCACCTACGTCTGTAGAACCCATTTCGCATACATCGCTGTGTGCGCAGTCCGCAATCACCATGGAGATCGGATTCTGTTCGATATCCTTCAGGATTTCAGCCTTATTGCGGGCTGTAGAAGGAATCGAAGACTTTGTCAGATTCAGATCGAATGTATCCTTGAACTTCTGCAGATATGCCAGTTCCTCTTCTGTATATTCAGGCTTGTAGCACTTCTTGAAGGAAGCAGCCAGAACGTTTTCCAGTGTTTCGTTTGTGATTGTGTTGGAGAGACCTTCATCAAAGATGACATCCACAGTTGTACCTGTCATCATTGCTGCACCCTTGGCACATGCAATGACTCTTTCATTCAGAGCTACGCACTTGGGGTTAGTTGTAGAACGTACAAAGTACTTCAGTGTAGCTTCGGAAGGTACGACATTCGGTGCCTTGCCGCCGGCATTTGTATATGCATAGTGTACTCTGTCTGTGCTTTCCATATGTTCACGCAGATAGTTGACACCAACGTTCATCAGTTCGCATGCGTCCAGTGCACTTCTGCCCTGTTCAGGAGAACCTGCCGCATGAGAGGAAATACCATGGAATTTGAAGAAGATGGAAATGCAGGACTGGGAAGAACCTGTGGATACCTGGTTGAACAGACCCGGATGCCATGTCAGAGCGATGTCTGTGTCATCCATATAATGTTCTCTGGCAAGATATGCCTTACCGGAACCGGATTCTTCGGCAGGACAGCCGATCATCTTGACTGTACCTTCTCTGCCTGTCTTTTCAAGATATTCCTTGTACAGAACAGCGGCACGGATTGCACCTACACCTAACAGGTGATGACCGCAGCCATGGCCTGTATCGTCTGCTGTTGTAATGGGATCGTGTTCGCATACATCTGCCTTCTGGTTCATGGAGAACAGGGCATCGTATTCTGCTAAGAAGCTGATCACAGGCTTGCCATGACCGGCCACTGCGACATAAGCAGTGGGCATATCAGCGATGCCTCTTTCTACTGCAAAACCCTTTTCTTCCAGGAATCTGCACATTGCTTCAGCGGACTTTTCTTCTGTAAAACCTGTTTCGGCATAGCCCCAGATTTCATCGGAGAGCAGCTTGTATTCGTTTGTCATTTTCGGATACCTTACCTTTCTTTTTATATAAATGTTTATCCAAACATCTTTTCCAGTACTGTTCTGATTTCTTCTTCCGTTGCCTGGAAGGAGCCCTGCAGGTTATCGGACTTGCCGCCGCCTCTGCCATTGAGAGCTGCGTTGAGTTCCTTGCTCTTGGCACGAAGATCCACACCATCACTGATAATCAAATAGCTGTAGCCGCTTGTTTCCTTGTTCATGACAGCAGCCACTTTCGCATGCTTTACCTGTACAAGGTCGTTGCAGAAGGATGTGCGGGCCATACGGTCTGCGCCTTCTTCAAAGTCGATGACAAGATTCTGATTCTCTTCCACTTCCTTCAGCTTGGCAGCCATCTGCTTTGCACTCATTTCATGCAGAAGACGAGACTTGTTTGCGGAATCAGCAGCCAATGCTTCCACCTTCGCAGCAGTTTCATGCATACGTGCAGAAAGCTGTACGGAGATACTTCTGTTCTGATCATATACAATTTCCATCTCACGAAGTGCACGCATGCCGCATACCATCTCCGCGCGGATTCCGTTCTTATGCTTGGCTACAGACAGAATCTTGATCAGACCGATTTCACCTGTACGGGAAACATGTGTTCCGCAGCATGCACAGCAGTCCGCATCCGGTACGGTGACGATACGTACTGTACCTGTCAGTTCCTTCTTGGAGCGGTAGTCAATCTCCTTCAGTTCTGCTTCGGAAGGATATTCAACAATGATCTCCTCATTCTTCCAGATCAGAGCATTTGCTTCACGTTCGATTTCCATCAGCTGCTGCCATGTAAGCATGCCGTCAAAGTCAATCTGAATCACTTCTTCCCCAAGATGGAAGCCGACATTCTCATAGCCATAGTGCTTATGAATCAGACCGGATACCATATGCTCACCGGTATGACACTGCATATGATCAAAGCGGCGCAGCCAGTCAATCTGACAATGTACCTGCATACCTGCTTCCACAGGCTGTTCAAGATAATGAATGACATCATCGCCATTGCGTCTGACGTCAGTCACCTTGATTCCGTTCATTGTGCCATGGTCAGCGGGCTGTCCGCCTCCTTCGGGATAAAAAGCTGTATCATTGAGGATCACTGCATATCCCTTCTTTGTCTGCTCACAGGATACTACCTGTGCATCAAACTCCTTGAGATATGCGTCCTTGTAGAATAATTCGTTCATTTCTGCCATATACCTGCCTCCAGCATTCCTGTATATACTTCATCCACTTCATCCGATACCGCCAGATCCTTTGAGAAGGCACTGGCACTGCCTGCGGCAATACCGGTGTGGAAGGCTTTTTCATAATCATCGGAAGACAGCCATCCGGCAATAAAGCCGGCTACCATGGAATCCCCGGCACCGATCGTATTCACTGCCTCACCTTCCGGTGCAGGTGATTTCATCACAATTCCATCTTCACTTACCAGCACTGCACCTTCTCCGCCCATGGAAATCAGTACATTGCGTGCTCCCTTTTTCTGCAGAAGCTGTGCATAGTATACAGCATCCTCTGCCTGCAGTTCATCCAGATCAAAGAAACCGGCCAGTTCATGCAGGTTCGGTTTGATCAGGAAAGGGCGATATTTAAGTACACCCTTCAGAAGCTTCTTCTCTGCATCTACCGCAATCAGTATCCTACGATCACTGAGTCTTCCCAGAATCTTTTCATAGATATCCGCAGGCATGGTCTTAGGCACACTGCCGCTGATCACAAGACCATCTCCATCCTTCAGCTGATCCAGCTTATGAAACAGCTGACGAAGCTCTTCTTCTGATACATGCGGACCCATACCGTTGATTTCCGTCTCACCGCAGGACTTCATCTTCACATTGATGCGGGTAATGCCTTCATTTACATGTATGAAGTCAGTACGAATACTCTGCACACGCAGAAGACGTTCTACTTCCGTACCGGTGAAGCCGCCGACAAAGCCAAATGCACAGGTTTCATAGCCGAGGTTCTTCAGAACAATGGACACATTGATGCCCTTGCCGCCCGGAAGAATATGTTCATCATCTGTACGGTTCAGCGCATCTGCTCTGAAATCCTGTACATGAACAATGTAATCAATCGAAGGATTCAGTGTAATTGTGTAGATCATATTTCACCTCGCCCACCATTATACATGGACTGATCGAAAACATCACACCATGACATCCCGTTGATTTAGCACCTTCTGTGCAAACATATCCGCCTGTCTTTCATCTGCATCACTGATCTCAGCTTTGTGGATGTGGCCGTAAAGCACATGGGCGATTTCATGAAACAGACTGAAACCGAAGTCCGCACCTGAACACTCATCAGGATTCATTACTAAAGTCACTCTGTTCTGATTGACAAAGACCGCACCATGCACAGCAGACACTCCGGGATACGGCAGGAAAGTCAGGCCAATACCACAGTCTTTCAGCAGCTGTACAAGATCTTCAGAAGATGCCTCAGATGATGTTTTCGTCAGTTTCTTGATATCCGGAATCCTGTTTTCAAGCTTATGCAGATTGAGAGCTTTCATTGCTGTTCCTCTTGTCTGCAGCTTTGCCATCTGAATCCATGTCATAAAGGCATAATCCTCTTTCCCATCAGACTTTCTCATATGACAGGCAATATGCGGAATAAGAGGTTCTTTCAGCAATGTCAATCTGATGACTTCAAAGAACTTACGCAGTGCGATAACGCGCTGATGCATATCTTCTGTTTCCGTAATCCATCCCAGCCTTACCATTTCCTCGTAAGGAAAACCGGTGACAATCTTCAGATCTTCATCCATTTCATTTTCCGACTGCACCAGCATCAGTTTCTCCCTGTACTGATTTTCCAGGTTATTCCAGAAACGTGCAGGCAGACCAAGAACCATTTCCAGTCTCATAGCCATATCCTGCGTTAACATAACCTCTCCGTTAATCAATCTGCTGATATGCTTTTCAGACATATCCATTCTTAACGCAAACTCCTTCTGACTCATCATGCGATCTTCGAGCTGTTCTCTGATCGTAGTACCCGGGGGAGTGGCAATATATGTACGGCTGATACGTTTCATAGATTTCCTCCTTAACAATTCTTTCAATGGTAATCAGTAATCTCAATAACATTTGCAATGCAAACACTACCTATCTTTTCAAACACAAGGCGATATGGATGTATCAGATCCATAGCAAATTGATTTTTTCGATCACCGTGCAGTTTATGACAGCGTCCGACATGATATTGAAGTATTTCATCAATTGAATCCGCTGCACGTAATTCTTCGATTCTCTGATGTATTCTCGCAGCCATTTTTATTCCGTATGTTTTTCTGGCAATCGATGAATTTTCACATACATCCTTAATCTTCCTGGTTGAATATGTAACTTCCAAAACTCAATCATCCAGCATCATTAACCCTAGAGGTAAATTAATTATAGAGTGTTACCCGATAATAGTCCATTCTATTATTTACCTATCAGGTTAATTCTCAGCGAGAAGTATCTAACATCTCACTGTTTTCTGCTGTACATATACCCTGCTTTTCTGTATTCTCCCTGCTCTCCAAAAAGAAAAATCCTGCTCAGGCAGACAGTGCACATACGTCACCATTGCTTAAGCAGGATTGATTCAATCTGATTTGGTTTAGATCAGGAAGTACTTCAGTACGAAGACAACTGCAAGAACATACATCAGAACAGATGTACCTTCATTCTTGCCTGTCAGAGCGTGCAGAGCTACCCATGTGATAACACCGAAGGAGATACCTTCAGAGATGGAATAAGCCAGACCCATCATAACGATGCATGCGAAGCAGGGAACTGCATCGAGCATGTTGTCCCAGTGAATTTCCTTTACAGACTGCATCATCAGGAAGCCTACAACGATCAGTGCAGGTGCAGTAGCGAAGGAAGGAATTGTCAGGAACAGAGGTGTCAGGAACAGTGCAGCCAGGAACAGAACACCTGTTGTGCATGTTGTCAGACCTGTACGACCGCCTTCGTTGATACCGGAAGAGGATTCAACGAATGTTGTGATTGTAGATGTACCAAGGCATGCACCCAGAGTTGTACCAACAGCATCAGCCAGCAGTACGCCCTTGATGCCGGGCAGCTTGCCTTCTTCATCCAGCATGTTAGCCTTTGCAGCACAGCCGATGATTGTTCCAAGAGTATCGAAGATATCAACAAACAGGAAGGAGAACATCATAACAGCGAAATCGAAAGGATGCTGAGCGATGAAGGAGAAGTCAAACTTGAACATTGTAGATGCCATGGAAGCAGGTGCAGATACGATTGCGGAAGGAATCAGAGAATAGAAACCTGCATCAGGGTTAGGAACATATAAGCCAACCAGCTGGCAGATGATACCCAGACCCCATGTGATCAGGATGCCGAACAGCATGTAGCCCTTAACGCCCTTCTGCAGCATCAGTACTGTAACCAGAACACCGATCAGTGTAAGCAGTACAGCGATACCTTCGGAAGAGAACATACCGGATTCCAGAGAAGCCTTGATGTTGTAGAGACCTACCAGAGTAGCACCGTCAACGATGATGTGTGCATTCTGCAGACCGATGAATGTAATGAACAGGCCGATACCTACGGATACAGCTACCTTCAGCTGCGCGGGGATGGCATTGAAGATTGCTTCACGAACATTAGTAACGGACAGGATGATGAAGATCAGGCCTTCCATCAGAACGGCTGTCAGAGCAGCCTGCCATGTATAACCCATGGAACCGCAGATTGTATATGCAAAGTAAGCATTCAGACCAAGACCTGCGGACAGAGCAAACGGCTTGTTGGAGAACAGTGCCATGCAGAAGCAGGCAACTGCAGAAGCGACAGCAGTCGCTGTCAGGATTGCACCGGATTCCATACCTGAAGCACTCAGGATGGAAGGGTTCAGTGCAAGAATGTAAACCATTGTCATGAAAGTGGTAAGGCCGGCAATCAGTTCAGTGCGGACGTTAGTACCATTTTCTTCGAGCTTAAACAGCTTTTCCAGCATTTGGAACCTCCCTATAATTTTCCATACCTTCCTATCGGAAATAATAAAAACCTTCTAAGACTGCTATCCCCATACGCTTAGAAGGCACTTAATTCATCTCATCGCATCGTCAAGCCTGCGCCGGACTGATGAGCCTTCATGAAAATGAAAGCATGTACGATATGAAGGACCGCATCATTATATCTCATTTAGATGTAAAGCAAAGAATTTTTATGAACTACTATATGCAAAAGTCAGAATCTTATGCGGATTCTGACTCTCTGAGATACTTCTTATTCACTATACATCGGTGTAGACAGATACTTGGAACCACCATCGGGCATCAGTACGACAATTGTCTTACCTGCATTTTCTTCTCTTTCCGCAAGCTGAATTGCAGCACATAAAGCAGCACCGGAAGAGATACCAGGAAGAACGCCTTCCTTCCGTCCCATAAATCTGCCTGCTGCGAAAGCATCTTCATTGGATACCTTGATGATTTCATCATAGATTTCTGTATTCAGGACATCCGGAACAAAGCCGGCACCGATTCCCTGGATCTTATGCGGCCCGGAAGTTCCGCCGGAAAGTACAGGTGAAGATTCAGGCTCTACAGCAATCACCTTCACATTCGGATTCTTCTGTTTCAGATATTCACCAACACCTGTGATCGTACCGCCGGTACCAACACCGGCCACAAAGATATCTACTTTACCATCTGTGTCCTCAAAGATTTCAGGACCTGTAGTAAGAAGATGCGCCTTGGGATTGGAAGGATTTACAAACTGTCCGGGAATGAATGCACCGGCAATCTCTGCCTTCAGTTCTTCCGCCTTCGCAATCGCACCCTTCATGCCCAAAGCCGCAGGAGTCAGAACAAGTTCAGCTCCATAAGCCTTCATCAGCTGTCTTCTTTCTACAGACATGGATTCGGGCATGGTAATGATAATGCGGTAACCCTTGGCAGCTGCGATTGCCGCAAGACCAATACCGGTATTGCCGGAAGTCGGTTC
>JAZUHS010000041.1:0-15113 GCA_045641845.1 Bulleidia sp.
TGGAGGCTCCTGCTGAAGGCGAAAACTATGAATCGACAGATATGTATGAAGGTTTCGCTAAGACAGCTGAAGAAGAAGGCTTCAAGGCACTGGCTGCTAAGTTCCGTATGGTAGCTGCAATCGAAAAGCATCATGAAGAACGTTACAGAGCTCTGCTCAACAACGTTGAAACAGCTGCTGTATTCGAAAAGAGCGAAGTAAAGGTATGGGAATGCCGTAACTGCGGTCACATTGTAGTTGGTACAAAGGCTCCTATGGCTTGCCCTGTATGTGCTCATCCTCAGAGCTACTTCGAAGTAAACTGCGAAAACTACTAAGAAGCAATATCAGGCAGGAACTGTCATGTGACGGTTCCTGCTTTTCTGTTTGGTATTTAGGATGGATTGCTGTATGATAGACAGCGTTGACACGTGGAAAGGGAGACATTCTATGATTATCAAGGAAAACATCTGGATCGGTCCGTTCAATACTGAAAGACTTCTGCATATCTATATGCCTGATGATGCACAGGAAGGTGAAAGATTTCCGGTTCTCTATATGTTTGATGGACACAATCTGTTCTATGACAGTGATGCAACATACGGCAAGTGCTGGGGAATCAGAGAGTATCTGGATAAGCATCATGGCAGAGTGATTGTTATCGGTCTGGAGTGCAATCATGAGGGTAATGAAAGACTCAGTGAGTTTACTCCCTATACATATGATGATCCTGACTTCGGCCATGTGGATGAAAAGGGACGTACACTGATTCAGTGGATGATTACGGAACTTAAGAACTGGGTGGATTCCCGTTTCCCGACAAAGCCGGAACGTGAATATACATGGGTAGGCGGTTCTTCCATGGGCGGTACGATGGCACTGTACATGGCAATGATGAATTCTGATGTCTATTCCAAGGCAGTCTGTGTATCTCCTCATATCTTCCCGATGTACAAGCAGTTAAGAAGAGATCTTGGCTGTCATATGCATCCGGAAACAGAGATCTATATCAGCTGGGGCGGCTATGAATATGCAACACATCATATCTTTGCGACAGCGACAGACCAGAACCTGCAGATTATCCGTGCACTGCTGAAAAAGCCGGGTGTAGATGTATGGCCGCATGTATTCAAGAATGACAACCACTCCGAACAGGCCTGGAGCAAGGAACTGAAGGTGTGGATGAAGGAGCTTGGCATCTGCTGAGAGGACGGCATATCCGTTCTCTTTTTTCTTTGTAATATAAATCCCTGTCGTTTTGACAGGGATCAGATGGTATGTACTTTCAGGTATTCTTTTAAAGCTGTGCTGATCAGACCTTTCAACAGCCACTGTTCGGCATTGGGAATGATCTCGATATCAGGTATTGTCAGAGCAGGTACTCTGCTCTTGAGAATCTGTACAAGATCACTGTGAGTGAAGGAACGGTCACTGCTGATGACAATCTTATCCGGAGAAACCATGCCGATATACAGGAGGATAATTTCTGCGGCCATCAGAAGAGCATGATCATTGGGAAGACCTTTTTTTTCCTGCGTCGAGGCGAAACGTTCGGAGAAATTCTTCAGCACCATTCGAAGATTTGCAGTACTGCATATTTCACGGTTGATGATCAGACCGCATTCAGGCATATGTAAATTGCCTGCCATCTGCATGAACAGCATGGACTTCAGATTCGGTTGTTCGTTCATATAACCAAGAGCAGGGGAAGCACTGACGGGAACCTCATATACAGGCAGATGAAACAGCGATTCCAGTTCGCCCTTCAGGTCACGATTGTTAACGGAGGTATGCTCCGCTGTTAAGATTCTGTTCTCATTTAATGAGAGAGCGATGAAACTGAGATCATAGTGACGCTCGGACATGGTCATAGCCAGAGCGATGATGTCTTCCTTACGAAGATTCGTACGAATGACTTCACTTTCATCAACAACTATGCCATTGCGGATATAACGTGCCGTCAGACGATGATAGTAGGAAGTTTTGTACTGGGTGATGGTCAGACAGCTGAGCTGCTCTTTGAAAAGGAGACTGTCTGCCTTCGGCACTGCGGCTGCTGCAGAAGTGTCTTCCGCAGCCAGACGATCAAAGATATCCGTACAGCGGAATTCATCGTAAGTATCATTGCATAAAGGCAGCAGCATATGACCGGTCAGGATATTTCCTGCTTCGCCATAGGTATTTTCACAGTCTTCCGCAAAGAAAATCGTATGACAGTTGATTGCTTCGGTATACAAAGAGGAAGGACCACAGGAAATGAACAGATAGCCTGAACCATCTGATCTGCTCAGCGAATTCAGCATGCCGGTGAACATCGAACGCTTCATCTGGTTGCTCGATACGATCAGGACACGATGCATCTGGTCGGTATTATGCGCATACAGAAATTCCCGCAGACGATGCAGTGCTTCCAGTGCAGATTCTTTTGTTTCTGCCTTTACAGATTCACTGTATACGGTAATGCCGGTATTCTGATCAATTGCCTGAATATGAAAGATATAATTTTCGTCATAACGCATCGAAAAGCCGATGCTGTTGTATCGGCCGGTTAAGGTTCTTGCATGATTTCTGATCAGCACCATTTCTTCGGGAAGAGCAGATGATGCAATCAGTTCGATGAATGATGTAATTTGATATTCTTTCTGCATGATTTTATTATAACCCAATAATTGATTGGTGCTCGTTTAATTTGCGGATGTGCACAGAAAAACCGACAGGGTATCCTGCCGGTCAGCTGATTACATTGCTTTGCTTAGCCTGCGTACTGGCTGAGTCTCTGCTTGGATTCTTCGATATGCACGATTTCCATCTGTCTGTTGCAGTGACCATAGATAATCTTGGCCTGCAGCCGAGGCTGGAGGGAATTCTCGTAAGTGAATTCGAGTTCTGTACTCGCAGATCTGAATGCCATATATCCTGCTTCATCAGAGGGGGCGGTCATGACGACGGATGTCATATCTGTGAAAAAGATCTGACCGAGCATTTCTCCTTCGAGGTTTACGAGTTTGATCTGATCGGTGTAGACAAGTAACTGCTGATCTGCTGTACCGGTCATGATGTAGAGAGGACGATACTGAAGTGCGTAAGCAGTCATGGAATTAGTTGTTGTCATTGTTAACCTCCTTGACTTCGGACACGGAATATTTCCAGATCGACATCCCAGTGAACACCTGCATGCAATTCCTCGATGTCCGCGCGGAGGATATGCTGAAACAGCAGGTACTGAAATGTCATGATTAATATAGCATATAGGAAACCGTGAATACATGTGATTGATTGAATGGGAAATCTGAATAATACATGGAAAGTGAATCAACAATCGCTTCACAAAGAGGGAGTTATCCACGGTTTCCTAAAGTATATATTAAAATAGCGCATATACAAGCCATATTCTGCATATTTTAGGAAACTATGAAGTGCGATACGGTTTCTGCGAACAGGTTGGATGATTCATAATATGATGAATCGTTATGAATGAGCCTTAAGGAAACCCATGCATATTACCTGCAATCTGTTCATAAAAAAGCATAGGTATATTTCTGAAGACTTCTTAATTCATGGTAATGTGAATGGATAAAAAGGCTTCATTATGCTAAAACATCTCTGTAAGACAGGTGGTTGAATTATGGATCAGATCAAAATACTTATCATTGAAGATGACAGCGATATCAGAGAAGCAGTGCGTATTCTGCTTGTCGGTGAAGGATACAGAGTAAGCGAAGCAGCCAATGGCAGGGAAGGTCTGGCAAAGCTGGAACATGATACAGACTTGGTGATTCTGGATGTCATGATGCCGGGAGATGATGGCGTCGAAGTGTGCAGCCAGATTCGTCAGAAGTCCAATGTGCCGGTGCTGTTTCTGACGGCAAAGAGAACAGATGCGGATCGTTTCAAGGGCCTGATGGCCGGCGGTGATGATTATCTTGGCAAGCCGTTCTCCTTTGATGATCTGCTGTTAAGAGTCAGAACACTGATCAGAAGATACAGAATCTATCAGGGAAAGGACAATGGAATCAAGGGAGAGATCATTGAAATCGGCAACATCCGCATTGATGAAACTTCCATGAAGGTCTTTGTGGATGAACAGGAAGTACGACTGACGGATACTGAATACCGCATTCTGGATCTGATGATGCGCAATCCGCATAAGGTATTCTCGGCACAGCAGCTTTACGAAACAATCTGGAATGAGCCTTATCTCTATTCCTCCAACGGAACCATCATGGTGCATATCCGCAAACTGCGTACCAAGATCGAAAAGCAGCCGGATATGCCGGAACATATCAAGACAGTCTGGTCAAAGGGTTATCAGTTTGAATAAGGGCAGAAGAAGCCTCAATGGCGAAATCCTTGTTATGATCGCGATCTCGGCTATTCTGGCGATGTTTACGTATACGGTCGCCTGGAATCTTTCCGGTGTAGCGATTGACTGGATTCTTGAAAAATCGAATTACAGCGTGATGCGCAACAGGAACTCCCTGGATCGTTTTGCCTCTTATGTGGAAACGAAGGAGCTGTCGGTGGAGGATCATGAAGGTATTGAAGAGTGGATGCATGGCTACCGCAATGTCTTTATGGAAATGCTGATGGTAGATGACAATGCCGTCATCTATGATTCGCAATCACCCTACGGTATCCGCTCCGGTGAACAGTTCATGTTCCGTTATCCTGCCTGTGCTGTCCGTGAGATCAGCTTTGCGGATGAAACGGTAGATGTCTACCTGCATGGATACTTTGACTCCGTGATCTACTACAACATTGAGATTGCGGAAGTCTTTGCGTCAGTTCTGCTGTTTGTGGCAATCTTTACAGTACTGCTGCGCAAGAAGATGAAGTACATCGTACAGCTGGAAAAGGAAGTGCGTATTGTTGAGACAGGGGGACTGGAACATCCCTTTACCGTGGAAGGCAATGACGAACTTTCAGCTCTGGCGAATGGTCTTAACTCGATGCGCATCTCTTTGAAAGAGAACATCGAACAGCAGGAGAATGCTGTAAATAACAGCTATAAGATGTTTGTGGATATGTCACATGAACTGCGTACACCGCTGACTTCACTGATTCTTTATCTCGATCTTCTCAGCAAGAATGAAGATAATGACGAAGAAAGACATGAATTCATTGTCAAGGCGATGAACAAGTCCCATGAGCTGAAGAATATCGCTGATGCCTTATTCGCTAAGTTCATGCGTATGGGTGTCGGCAGAGTGCCGGCACAGACACATACGGCAAGACTGATGCTGGAAGACCGTTTATCAATGCTGGCAGGTTCTCTTGAAGAGCTTGGCTATCATTGCATATCCAGAATTGCCTGGCCGGAGATGTATCTGAGCATGCATGAGGAAAATGTCGATGCTGTCATGGATGCAATCCATGCGGATATTCTGATCCGTGCAGCGGATCGTGATCCGATCGAAATTGATGTCCGCAGTATTTCCATCGGCACGCGTCTGCGCATTGCCTATACAACACGTATGGATGCAGAAGAGATCAGCAGCTTCAGTGAAGTGAAGTCTCATCTGAAAGAAGACAACACACTGCTGGATTTTGCCTCTGTCGGCAATCAGACAATCATTACATTGCTGATACCGGCCGCAAGACAGACATCACAGATATGAATTTCAGGGCGTACATCTTGTGCGCCTTTTCTTCTCGATCCTTATTGACAGATATTTGTGATATGACTATGATGTCTATGTTGACGAACACCTGTTCGGAAACGCTTGTTCGGGAGGATAGGGCATGCCGCCGAAACCTAAGAATACAAAAGAAGAAATCACTGCTGCGGCAGTGGAAGTGATCAGAAGGGAAGGGATCAGTTCCCTGAGTGCACGCAATATTGCAAAGATACTCAACTGTGCGCCATCTTCTCTGTTTACGCATTTTGCATCAATGACGGAAATCACCGAGGAAGCTTTGAAGAGCTGTCGTGATGTATATAACAGCTACGTGGAAAAGGGACTGCAGATGTTTCCTCCGTTCAAAGGCTTCGGGATGGAACTGATGCATTTTGCCAGGAGTGAACCGCAGATGTTCTCAGCACTGTTTCTGCAGAAGGAAAGCTCCTTTGAACTGGAAAAGCTGGTTGCCAATGAAGGTCATTTAGCACAGGTTATTCAGGCAGTGATTGATGTCTTTCATCTGGAATACGATCAGGCCATGCGTGTGTATCAGAACATGTATCTGTATCTGGTTGGTCTTGCGACGATGTCGCTGAACGGTCTGATTGTACTTTCCGAAGAAGAGATTGCGCGAATGTTCGGCAATGCCTGCAGAGGATTTGTCGCATCCGAACGTATGCCGAAGGATGCACGTGCCGATATCATGCCGGATCATAATCGTAAGATCGAAGGCAGTGTTGAAGACTATATCGGAGGAAACGGACATGAATGAAAAGACATTGACTGTCTTGTGTCCTGTCTGCAAAGCCAGAACTCATACAAGGATTTATCCATCAACAGTAATGAACAGCTTTCCGCTCTTCTGTCCTAAATGCAAACGACAGACGGTGATTGATGCCGAGCACGGCATCGTTACAGCCGTAACAGACAGCAATACAAACAGCAGATAAAGAGCCGGACGCCAGACGCAGAGCCATCTGTTTATACGAAGCAGAAAGACTGCGTCTTTTCTGTTTCAAAGGGAGAGGGAACTATGACCGGTGTCAGAGGCAGAAGAATTGAACAGAACAGGATTCAGGCTGTAATCAGACATGCCTGGATTGACGAAGCATCCAGACTTATTTCGTTTCATCAGATCCGCGGTGCAAAGAAGTACTGCGCTGAGAATGACGAATTCTGGAAATATATCATCAGACTCGGCAGACTGGGATATCGTCTGCAGTAAAGGAGTAACAGAAAATGTTAAAGAAGTTATTTAAGGCAGTGCTTGCAGTACTGCTTGCATGCATGATCATCTTTGCTTTTGGCCGATACGGCTGGAAGATCGGCGGTTTCAAAGCCTGCGGAGGCAGCGGTATCAGTAATGTTTGTGTCAATGAAGATAACGTCGTCATTGAAGGTTTCAATGCATCTTCTTTTCCCGGCGGCTATATCGGCTGCGTTCATGAGGAAAAAGACGGTGTTCTGTATGTAGGTTTCAGATACAGCAGTATCTTCGGGTTCTTTGAGACGGCAAAGTTTGAGGAAACGATTAAGGTCAGCAGTGAAATTCATAAAGTTGTTATGACGAGCGCTGAGTATGAATATGTGATCTGGGAAAGAGAAAACTGAGCATTAAAAAAATCTTAAATGCTTCAGGACAGCTGAATGCCATAATAGAACAGGGGAGGATCCTTATGTACAGAATCATGATTGTAGAAGATGATATGGCCCTGGCAAAAGCTGCCACCAGGCAGCTGGAAGGATGGGGCTATGAAGTAAAGACTGCAGACAATCTGCAGAATATCATGCCTGAATTCAAAGCTTATGATCCTCAGCTTGTGATCATGGATGTGATGCTGCCGTTCTATAACGGCTATCACTGGTGCACGAAGATCCGTGAGGTATCTTCGGTGCCGGTGATTTTCCTGTCTTCGGCAGCGGAGAATATGAATATCGTCATGGCGATGAACATGGGCGGTGATGACTTTATTGCCAAGCCTGTCGATTCCTCTGTACTGGTAGCGAAAATCAGTGCGGTATTAAGAAGAACCTATGAATTCAACCGCAGAGCAGCGCTGCCGGAACATCGCGGGGCTGTTTTAAACAGTGATGATGCAACCCTGGTGTATCAGGGCAATGCGATCGAACTGACCCGCAATGAACTGCGGATCCTGCAGACTTTGATGGAGAATAAGGGAAAGATCGTATCCCGAGATACATTGATGATCCGCTTATGGCAGGATGACTGCTATGTGGAAGAGAATACATTGACAGTCAATGTCACAAGACTCCGGCGCAAGCTGGAGAATGCCGGCCTGGAGAATTTCATTACGACAAAGATCGGCAGCGGCTATATTGTGGAGTGAATATGCGTGAAGTGATGAAACTGTTTATTCACTATGTAAACGACAGGAAGGCAGTACTGCTGTATGAAGGTATCTGTCTTCTTGTTTTTATCGTTGTCTTCTACAGTGCATCGCTTGCCATGGAGCCGATCTTCTATGCTGCGGGTGTCTGTCTGTTTCTCGGTTTATGCTTTCATGGATTCTGTTTTGCGCGCTATATCCATCGTCATAGAAAACGTATGCGTATGATGAACTCAGTGGATCTTTCCTGGTCAGAACTTGAGACCTCTTCCCTTGCGGAAGAAGATCTGAAACAGATGATTGCACAGCTTTCTGATAAGTGCAGTGCATTAACACAGGCAAATGCCATGGCAGAACGTGAGCGCAATGACTACTACACAACCTGGGTACATCAGGTCAAGACACCGATTACGGTCATGCGCCTGCTTCTTGAGCCAGGAGATGATGAAGAAGCTATGCTGCTGAAGGATGAACTGTTCCGCATTGAACAGTATGCAGAAATGGCTTTGAATTATGTAAGACTTGGCAGTGACTATGTCTTTGCGGATGTATCACTGGATGAGATTATCCGTAAATCCGTACGCTCCTTTGCCTCTCAGTTTGTACGCAGACATCTGTATCTCAGATATGAAGGATGCAGTACACATCTCATCACGGATGCCAAGTGGCTGCAGTTCATCATCGAACAGCTTCTCTCCAATGCATTGAAGTATACCCGTGAAGGAGGTATTACCATCACTGTGCTTGATACGGATATCATGATTCAGGATACCGGCATCGGTATTGCTTCTGCTGACCTGCCGATGATCTTCGAACGCGGCTATACCGGCTACAATGGCCATCAGGAACATCGTTCTACAGGTCTTGGTCTGTATCTATGCCGCAAAGCAGGTGAACAGCTTCAGATTGAGATAGAAGCACGGTCAGAGGTCGGCAAAGGCAGTACCTTTATCCTGCATATTCATCAGAAAAATCTTATGTTTGACTGATCTTACAGAACTGTCACATCAGTGTCACGGGAATCGATGTTGTGCGATTTCCGTTTTTTCTAGAATACAGTCACAAGGAGGTCATTCATTATGACAGAACCGATTCTGAATGTCAGAAATCTGAAAAAAATATATACATCAAGAGGATCATCACAGCAGGTACAGGCTCTGCGTGATGTTACTTTCTCCGTTGAAAAAGGAGAATTCGTTGCGATCATGGGTGAATCCGGATCCGGCAAGAGTACATTGCTGAATATTCTTGCTGCTCTGGATACACCGACGGCAGGCAGTGTCATTGTCGAAGGTATGGACTTTGCAAAGATTCCCGAAAAGCAGCGTGCTGCCTATCGCCGTGCCAATCTTGGCTTTGTGTTTCAGGAATTCAATCTGCTGGATACATTCTCTTTACGAGACAACATTTATCTGCCGCTGGTGCTTTCCGGTGAAAGGGAAAAGGATATTGCTGTAAAGATTGAGCCGATTGCGGATGCTTTAGGTATCAGGGATATTCTCGATAAATATCCTTATGAAGTCTCCGGCGGACAGAAGCAGAGAGCTGCAGCAGCACGTGCATTGATTACAGATCCCCGTCTGATTCTTGCGGATGAGCCGACCGGTGCTCTGGACAGCCGTTCCACCGATGAACTGCTGACGGCATTTGAAAAGATCAACAGACAGGGACAGACAATCCTGATGGTAACGCATTCTGCTGCCGCTGCCAGCCGTGCATCCCGTGTCATGTTCATCCGTGATGGTGTCATCTTCCATCAGCTTCATAAGGGCAAAGAGAGCAGTGATCTGTTCTATGCAAAGATTACGGAAACACTGAATCTGCTTGCGGCAGGTGGTCGTCATGCGTAAGGGTTTCTATGCATCCCTGGCAGGTACCAACCTTTCCCGTAACTACCGTATTACCATACCGCAGATCTGTGCCGGTGCAGGGCTGACAGGATGCTTCTACATTGTCCGTGCATTGACGAATGACCAGCGTCTGCTTAAGACGATCGGCGGAGCGTATCTGCCGATGTTTCTGGGGATCTCCCTGGCAGTGATTGCCATTCTCTCCTTGATTCTGCTGTTTTATACCAACAGCTTTGTCATGAAGCAGAGAAAGAAGGAATTCGGCATGTACAGCGTACTGGGAATGGGAAGAAGGCATATCTGCAGGATTATGTTATTCGAACAGCTGTACAGTGCTGTACTTTCCATCATCAGCGGTCTGCTGATCGGTCAGGTATTCTATTATCTATCAGCGATGCTGGCATGCAGGCTGACCGGGGCAGTGACGGAACTGTCTGCTGTCTATGTGGATTTTCGTTCGATGGCAGTGACTGCTGAATTCTTCGGACTGATCTGGGCTTTGACTTATCTGTATAACTTCATTCAGATTGCAAAGATGAAGGCTGTAGATCTTCTGAAGAGCACACAGACAGGTGAAACAGAACCGAAGGTGAATCTTCTGATTCTTCTGATCGGTATCGTTACGATGGGAGCCGGCTACTATATGGCTATTACCGTACAGTCACCGATTGCTGCCTTAGGACTGTTCTTTGTGGCAGTCATTCTGGTTACGATCGGTACTTACTGTTTCTTTATCTCAGGTTCCATTGCCTTATTGAAACTGATGAAGAAGAACAGGGACTTCTATTATTCACCTAAGCGTATGACTGTGATCAGCGGCATGCTGTACCGTATGAAAGCTAATGCGGCAGGTCTGGCCTCGGTTTCCCTGCTTGCGACAGTAGTGATCATTGCCTTATCTGTGACGATCTGTCTTAGAGCTGCGATGAACGATACACTGAACAATGAGTATCCGTATGATTACACACTGATGGTTGAAGACGAAGACAGTGCCGAAATCCTTGAACCGATGAAAGCAAAAGCAAAAGAGCTGGCGGCAGTGAACAATCTGTCTCTCAGTGATGATGAGATGCTTACGACACTTGGTTTTACTGTCTGCTATCTCGATCATGCATACAGCATGAATCTGGATTTTTCCGATGATGCTGTCAATCGTCTGATCTATATGGAATTTGCTTCAGATGAAGAGTATTTCCGTCTGTCCGGGGATGAAGTTCATCTGCAGGATGATGAAGTTATGGTATATGCGGATTCCGCAGATCATTTCCTGCCTGAAGAAGAGATGAAGATTGAGGAAATGACGCTCCATACCGTCGGAATTCTGAGCAGGGAAGAAGCAGCCTTCATCACTTCCGGTCAGGCATATTCCTCAATGATCAAGGCAACGCTGCATTGTGTAGTCAATGCAGAGACTTTGCGTAAGCTGAATGAACTGCAGATACGTATGTATGAAGGTTATGCATCTGTATATATCAGTGAGTATCATATGAATCTTCATGGAACAACTGAAGACAAGCTCAGTTTCCATGAACAGATAAAGGAAGTATTCAGGGATTCCATCGTTTCTGATGAAATCGATTATTCAGTACTATGCAAAGCTGAAGGGGAAGTGGACTATGTCGGTATCTATGGATCCATGCTCTTTCTGGGCATGATCATCGGTCTTGTCTGCATCTTTGCGACAGCTTTAGTCATCTATTACAAGCAGATCTCGGAAGGCTATGAAGACCGTGCCCGTTTCCAGATCATGAAGAAAGTAGGCATGAGTGATCAGGAGATACGTGCCTGCATCGGTACACAGACGTCGATGGTATTCTTCCTGCCGCTGATTGTCGCAGGATGTCATACAGCCGGAGCTTTCCCGATGATTACAAAACTTCTGCGCATCTTCTTTATTACAGATATCAATGTCTTCATTCTCTGTACTGTCATTGTTGTTGTGATGTTTGCGCTGCTGTATTTTGTCATTTACTCATTAACAGCACGTACGTACTATCGGATCGTACGATAATTCAGTTCCCTGTTATGCACCTGCGGCAGAACCATGCTAGAATTCTTCGTGAAGAAGGAGGTATCGCATGGCAAAACCGCAGGTGTTTTCAATGCAGGATATCAGAGATGTGGCACTGCAGTATCGCATGGATCTGGAGAAGATGCGTTTCTTTATCGGGGAAGACAGAAAAGAGGCGAAGTGCTTTGGTATCTATGAAGATGAACAGGGCTATTTCATCGTCTATAAAAACAAAAGCGATGGCTCCAGAGCTGTCCGCTATAAGGGCAGAAGTGAAGCGGAAGCATCACGTATTCTCTTCGAAAAGCTGGATGAGGAAATCAGAACACGCATGAAGAGAAGAGACTGGTGGGAACACCAGGAACGCATGGCCAATGACCGTGAATATGCGTATGAATATGAAAAGGAAATTGCCCGGCGTTATCAGAAGGAACTGAAGGAACCGAAGAAGCGTAAGATTACAAAGGATTCCTCCAGCATTGAATCCATTGTCGGTGCAGCAGCGCTCTATGCACTTGGCGGTATGGTTGCCTTCAACCTGATCAATGGTGCAGTGCATCCTTCTCCATCGACCGGCTATTACGTCGATCCGCTGAACAATACGAACTATGTCTATTATCACGATAACTGGTACAGCTATAACAATGGCTGGTATGAGACCTATGTCGATGATTACGATGACTTCGAATTCATGGGTACTCACTACAGCAATCAGACCTGGACCACGGATTTTGATGACAGCGACTACTTCGGATACAGCTGGGACAGCTACTATACACCAGCCAGTCATGACGATGATGATTACGACAGTATCTGGTCATGGGACTGGGATTTCAATCATGACGATGATGATTCCGGCTGGGATTATGACTGGAGTGACTGGGACTATGGTGACACCGACTGGGACTCTGACTGGTAAGCATTTATGCTGAGGTGAAAGCTTCAGCTTTTCTTTTGACGATCAGGGGACAAATTGGGATAATAATCAAAAGAACAGGGGTGATTTCTGATGATCAGGGCAGTCATTTTCGATATGTATGAAACACTGATTACACAATACAGCAATGCTTTATACTTTGGGACGCATATGGCAGCCGACGGCGGCATCAGCCTGCAGGATTTCCGCAGACTGTGGGTCAGCAGTGAACATCAGAGAACCCTTGGATATATGACCTTTGATGAAGTGATCAAGGCGATTCTGGAAGAAAACAATGCCTATACGGATGCGAAATACGCAAAGATCCTCAAGGGCCGCAGGGATGCCAAGAAAGAACAGTTCAATCATCTTCATGAACACATCATTCCGATGTTTGAACAGCTTCATAAGGAAGGAATTCGTACAGCTCTGATTTCCAACTGCTACTGGGAAGAAGAGGAAATCATCAGAGAAAGCATTCTTTATCCGTACTTTGATGAAGTATCACTGAGCTGCCGCGAACATATTGCCAAGCCTGATGAACGGATCTTTACCAGCATGCTTGAAAAGCTGAACCTGAAGGCAGAAGAATGTCTCTATATCGGTGATGGCGGCAGCAGTGAACTGCAGGCAGCCTCAGCAGTCGGTATGCATGCAATGCAGGCTGTGTGGTATCTTGCCATGCATCAGTATCGTCAGGGCAGTATACAGGAAGGATTCATCCAGCTTGATGATCCGCTGGATGTCATTGTGCAGTGTCATAATCTGCAGGGAGAATCTCTATGAAACAGATGCTGAAAAGACTGCTGGCCATTGCTATGACAGCAGTATTGACAACAGGTTGTTCCACAGTCAGTGAACCGGTATCTGAAAAAGAACATACACCGGTCATTGAAACAAGAGAAGAAAAGATGAATGCATCTGTACAGCAGCTGCTGGAACATATGTCTTCCCGTCAGAAAGCCGGACAGCTTCTGATGCCTGCTCTGCGTCAATGGGAGAATGAAGACGGTAAACTTCAGCCTGTATTAGCTTTGAATGATGAACTGCGAAGTGCGATTGCGACCTATGGTCTTGGCGGCATCATTCTTTTCAGTGAGAATCTTTCTTCCCACCAGCAGATCAAGGCACTGACTGCAGATATGCAGTTAAGCTCATCACTGCCTTTACTGATCGGTATCGATCAGGAAGGCGGAAATATCTATCGTCTGGAAAGCGGAACTGTCTATGGCGGAAACATGTCCTTAACCGCTGCAGGCAGTGTCAAACTGGCCAGTACTGTCGGGGCAGAGATCGGTGAGGAACTGGCCGCTCTTGGCATTAATCTGAACTTTGCACCGGTCATGGACGTCAACACCAATGCAGCAAATCCCATCATCGGTGTACGTTCCTTTTCCGATGATCCCGATATCTGCGCAGCATTCGGTACAGCAATGATTTCGGGGCTGCACCGCAGCGATGTCGCTTCCGCAGCTAAGCATTATCCCGGTCATGGCGATGTTGATACAGACAGTCATACAGCACTTCCTGTTTCTGAAGCAGGACTGGATGATCTTCTGAACTGTGAACTGATTCCCTTTGAAGCAGCCATTGAAGCAAGAACAGATGTCATCATGACAGCACATATCCAGCTGCCGCAGGTAGAAACGGAAACAGCAGTATCCAAGCTGGATCAAAGCGAAATCACATTGCCTGCCACGTTCTCAAAGAAGCTGCTGAGTGATGTTCTCCGTGATCAGCTGAACTATGAAGGCGTCATCTGTACAGATGCTCTGGATATGGATGCGATCGCAAAGCATTTCACACCCAGAGATGCCGCAAGATTAGCATTGAATGCGGGTGCGGATCTTCTGTTAATGCCGGTGAAGATTGAAAAGCGAGAGGATCTTCTGAAACTGGAAAGCTACATCGATGGCATTGTTGCAATGGTGGAAGCAGGCGATATCAGTGAAGAACGTCTCAATGAAGCCTGCGGACGTATTCTCAAGATGAAGATGAACAGAGGCATCATGAGTACAGATGGCTCCATGGGCTATACCGGTATGCCAGATCTTTCCGTTATTGCCGGTGCAAAGCATAAGGAGACGGAAGAACAGGTCATCGCAAATGCTTTGACATTAGTGAAGAATGATAACGTTCTTCCTCTGCATCCTGAAGCAATGGAACAGACTGCAGTCTTCTGCAGCAATGACATACAGGAAAAGCAGATCAAAGCCGGTGCGGCAGATGTGACTGTCTTCCGCTATGATGATGAAGAGATCGACTATGAAGAAATGATGGAAGAATATGATCAGTTCATTCTTCTTTCAAAGTTAACAAGTGCTGTGGATCTGCACAGTGATGAAACAGAAAGCATTCTTGAACTGATGGAAATCATTCATGAAGCGG
>JAZUHS010000042.1:0-8539 GCA_045641845.1 Bulleidia sp.
TGAAACGAATTGAAGATTATTGGGAATATTGTGAATACTCGACAAACATCTTGGAGACGCTAGGAAAATATGTACCTAAACTGCTGAATAAGGAAGATTTTTTCGCAAAAGTGTTTAAGTGAGGAGAATGTACTCTCGAAGAGAAAACCCAGGGATCGTATATATCTGTCTTACCAGATTAGAAGAGACATTCTATGCGCGCTCATATTCTATTAATTCTATATATGAGACTCTCGAATTTGTTATTCCTTGTTATCAACCTGATCAATAAGAGCTTTGGCATATTCTTTTGCCTGCTCTTTTTTTTCACGCTTGAGAAGACTGGATAAAGCAAGAAGGTGATTCTTGTTCTCGTGTCTTTGCGTGCGATAGTCATTCAGTTCTTTCTGCTGTTCCTGGTTCATTTGTTCCAGCTGCAGTTTTCTATTCTGTATCTCAGAGAGTTCCTGCTGGGCTTTGAGTGAATCCATGGAAGTGATGTAAGCAAGCAGAATCAATAGTGAACATATAAGCATCAGCCATGGCCAGATCTGTGTCATAGAACTGAGGTTATTCTTCATGACATCCAGAAAGGAAGTAAGCAGAAGAACAGCAGTCATGATCGTACTGGGTACAGCACAGATGGTCTGTGCTCTGTCTGACCATGTATTGAATTTCTTTTCAAACAGTACTGTGACATACCAGGAAAGCAGAGTTCCCAGCAGATTGATTATTAACAGATAGAGACCGTATACCAGCAGTTCATGATCTGTACCGCCGGTGATATTGTTTACCTGCAGAATATTGCCCCACATCATAACTGCTAAAGCATTGACTGCTGAATAGATGCCATAGCAGGACAGGAAACATCTGCGTCGATTCTTCGACAGATACAATGCCAGAAAGAGATAGTACAGAATGGAAAGAAGAGCGAATACATTAAACAGAGGTGAGTTTGTAAGATTCAGGAAATTCATTCCGAACAGAATACCGCGGATGGCCTGCAGACAGAAGGTAGTGCCATACAGAAGAAGATTCTGTCTTCTTGTCAGTTTTGTACAGGACACCAGGCCGGCATAAGCGATGATGCTGTTAAGTGAGACGGAAAGAATAAAGAATAGTCTGATGAGATTCATGGGGAAGCCTTTCTATACAATTCGGGATTTAAGCGGGTATATAAAGGATGACTATTCCTGATTCTGATCAATCTGTTCCATCAGAGCTCTGGTGTATTCTTTTGCCTGTTCTTTTTTTCCACGCTTGAGAAGACTGGATAAGGCCAGGAAATGATTCTTGTTTTCATGTCTCTGTGTGCGATAGTCATTCAGTTCTTTCTGCTGTACCTGGTTCATTTGTTCCAGCTGCAGTTTTCTATTCTGTATGTCAGAGAGTTCCTGCTGTGCCTTGAGTGAATCCATAGAGGTGATGTAAGCAAGCAGGATCAGCAGTGAACACAGGAACATCAGCCATGGCCACATCTGCAGCATAGAATTCAGATTGTTCTTCATGACATCCAGGAAGGAAGTAAGCAGAAGAACAGCAGTCATGATCGTACTGGGTACAGCACAGATGGTCTGTGCTTTATCTGACCATGTACTGAATTTCTTTTCGAACAGTACGGTTGCATACCAGGAAAGCAGAGTTCCAAGCAGGTTTGTAACCAGCAGAATGAGGCCGAATTTGATCAGCTCAAGATCGGTTGCGCTCGAGATATCATTCACCGTCAGAATCATGCTCCATAACAGATTTGCCATACCGTTGACGACTGAATAAGCGGTGTAGCAGAACAGAAAGCATCTGCGTCGGTTCTTCGACAGATAGAGAGCAAGAAAGACATAGTACAGAATGGAAAGAAGAGCGAATACATTGAAGAATGTAGAAGTTGTAAGACTCAGAAGGTTCATGCCGAACAGAACACCGCGGATGGCCTGCAGGCAGAAGGTAGTGCCATACAGAAGCAGATTCTGTCTTCTTGTCAGTTTTGTACAGGACACCAGGCCGACGTAGACAATGACACTGTTAATAGAAATGGAAAGAATAAAGAGAAGTTTGATGAAATTCATGAGAAAGCCTTTCTTTACAATTAGAAGTTTCTGCTCAGAAGCTGAAGATAGTTCTGAAAGCTTGTGTAGGTAGATGTGTATCTTTGTCTGGAGATACTGATGGATCTGCTGTTATGCAGGGTTACTGCAGTTTTATCGAAGTGCTGTACATAGTTCCAGTTCACAGCATAGCTCTTATGACACTGACAGAACTGCTCGGAAGGTAAACGTTCCATGAGTGCTTCGATCTTCTCTGCACATGTGTATACCGCAGTATCGGTATAGATCAGTGTCTTATGCAGGTTGCGTTCAATGTACTGAATATCACTGACATTGATCAGATTGATTTCTCCTTTATGTGCTACCTGCAGATATATATCCTTTACAGACAGTTTCTGTATTGCCTTCTGCAGTACAGCAGGAAGTCTTTCTTCCATATGTTCCTTCAGGATAAAGGAAATATGTTCAACATCATACACATCCTCCGCATAGCCGATATGCGAGGAAAGAAAGATGATCTGACATCCCGGTGATCTGCGCAGCAGTTCCTTTGCCAGCTCAATTCCGTTCTTTCCCGGCATGCGGATATCGAGAACAGCGATGGAAAAGGGATGTTCCGAGAAGTCGGGTGAGAAGTCATCATAGGATGTATAGGTATAGATTCTATGAGGAATGTCTTTCAGATGTGTATCAATACAGGACACTGTCATCTGAAGCAGTTCATTGCTGTCATCACAGACAGCAATATTCAGAACGGATTTCAACGTATACTCATTCATCATTTCTTTTCCTCCGGCAATAACAGATATGCATCAGCGACAGCGGTCATATCTTCACTGTAGTTCAACGAATAAGAACCATTGTATTTATGACAGATTCTCTCAATTACAGACAAACCGAATCCGTGTTCTTCCGGATTCTTTTTAGTACTTCGTACACCTTCAGGAAATACCGGTACTTTCGCAATGGAATTATGTACGCGGATATGCAGCCAGCCTTTGCTTACCTGCAGGATGACCTTTACAAAAGCCTGTTCAGGATCACACTGTACCGCTGCTTCCGAGGCATTGCGTAAAAGGTTCAATAACAATGAAGAAAGGTCGGGATCGGGGAGTGTGATTGTAGATGGCAGATGACCTGACACAGTAAAAGAGATGCCGGTACAGGCCTGTGCTGCCTGATTCAGGATGGCATCTGCCAGCGTATGGTCTGTGTAATGATGGACAGGGGCATTGGTTTCTGTAGTCAGTGACTGCAGCAGCTGCTGTGCCTGTTCATAAGAACCTTCATTGATCATTGTAAACAGAGTTCTGTAATGATTGTGGACAGAACTCTGCAGGGATTTCATATATTCACTTTGTTCCTGAAGGTGTTCAAAGATCTGTTCCTGCATGTTCTCCTTGAGAGCTTCCTTCTTTTGCTGTTTACGCATAAGAAGTATCAGAAACAGATTGATCAGTATCAGTACAAAGCATAGAGCAATTACTGTGCAAAGAAGTAATGTTACCTTCCTCGTTGAATTCATGATGCTATCACCTCGGTAATAAACTGTTTGATTTCTTAACAAATATAACACATGGAAACAATCTGATCATGTAAGCAAATAGAAGGCGATGCAGATTCTGTATGAGTATAGAATGCTCTATCTTCTAGGTAGGGATCTGGTGATGTTATGAATATGACACTGGAGAAGAGATATGAACAGTACATGATACCCGAATTATGACAATCTGTATGATCGCATCATTTGCTTAGTGCTATAATTAGGCAATATTCATTATATGCAAATAGAATGGAGGCAATCTTATGTTATGTGTAGACAAAGACATAAAGAAGATGGCAGAC
Source organism: Bulleidia sp. (assembly GCA_045641845.1). Lineage (GTDB taxonomy): Bacteria > Bacillota_I > Bacilli_A > Erysipelotrichales > Erysipelotrichaceae > Bulleidia. The sequence continues at coordinate 3,867 of JAZUHS010000042.1, forward strand.
AGTGTTATTTCACCCTTTGATCTTAGCAATGTCGGCTGTATTTCCTACGATCTTTCCATTGATGGTTTTGTCGGGGAAGGCGGAAAACTTGTGTATGACGAATATGCTCTTCGTCCCAATGAAATGGTTATGGTTAAGACGAAGGAAACACTTCGTGTGCCGGAGGATCTTGCCGGTATCATCGGGGAAAAGAATTCCAGAATGCGTCAGGGTCTGTTCGTTTCGGGTCCCAGGTATTTCCCTGGCCATAAAACAGCGGTCTATCTCAGAGTTGTTAATCTCTCTCCTGTTGTGATCAAGCTGAATTCAGGGGAAAAGATCGCTCAGATTTTCTTCGAAAAACTCACAGGAGTTCCTGAAACACCGTACAACAAGGATTCTACAGCTTCGTTTAATGATGAATCCCAATATGCAGGATTTGGCCGTTATAAGAGTCTGTATGAAGGGAAGATGGAAAAGCTCAAAGAAGCTGATGACGAACTTCATCATACTGTGTCCACCATTTATGCAAACATGCTTACGATGATGGGTATCTTTGTTTCAATCTTCTCATTGATCATGGTGAATTTCTCGAATGTAGGAGAATTGAACAAAACCAACCTTCCTATGCTTAATCTCTCTCTTGGCTTTGTGATTTTCATTTTTATGGGAGTAATACTGCTGTTTGTGAATAACAGGAAAAAGGAGACCAGTAAAGCTGTTGTGTGGGGTTATTCTCATCTTCTGCTGGCATTTATCTTTGCAATGTTATTTCTGAAGTAGATCAATAAAGGGCAGCGTTCGTGCTGCTCTTTTAGTATGCGCAAAAGCAATACGGGAAAAGCAAAAAATGCAGAAATTCGTACTAAATATGTACTCGGAATATCGTTTACAGATGTGCAGATAAAATCTAATTGCCGGCGAATCATCGGTGATCTTTGTCAGGATAAGAAAATACCTGCATTGTTTCCATCATGAAACAGTACAGGTATTGCAGAGAAGATTCAGATTATACGTACTGCCGGTATTTCTGCAGTACAGCATGGAAGATACGGTGGAGAAGATATGCAAGGGCAATGGAACCAAAGACGGTGACATAGCACCAGAGGGGATCCGGCATCATGTGGATATGCACACCACGTAAGCCGAAGATGAACAGGCCCTGTACCAGATACAGTTCCAGGGACATATCGCCTAAGGTATGCAGGATGGGATTGCCGATCTTTACACGTAAGGTGAAGAGAACCATGCCCATGGTGAAGAAGATACCGGCGATGATGCAGGTGATTAACTCCAGGAAGTAGTTGTAGAAGACCATGCCGAACAGCAGGTTCAGACTGAAGAAGAGGGTAAACAGCAGCCATGCACTAAGACGGAGTCTGCGGTATCTCGGCAGGATGTATTCCAGCAGCATTGGTTCATAGATCGCCCAGGCAATGCCTATCGTTAACATATGAATGGTGTTGTACCACCATCTGCCATAGTGCAGTGTCATGCATAAGGCAATGTAGACAAGATTGAAAATGAGACTGCCTGTGATCATTCCTCTGTAGTTCTTCTTACAGGTAAGCATGATGATCTTATAGGCCAGATAGAACAGCAGGATGGCAATGATATACCAGGAGAAGGAATCAATCGGGGTTCCTTTGAACAGTTCGTGCAGGATATCCATGATGCTGTAGTGAATGCCATCCAGAGCATACATGCCTTTGTAGATCAGGGTCGTTACGATATAGGGAAACAGTACCATAGGTACTCTTCTTCTCAGAAAATGATGGCAGTAGTTCTCAGACTTCATATAAGCCTTCTGCATGCCGTATCCGGAGAGAAAGAAGAAGATACTGACAGCCAGGTATCCGATTAACTGGAAGGCTGGAAACAGCGTTCCGGTCCACATTCTCTGCGACAGGTGATGCAGAATGACAGCGATGGCAAAGAAACCGCGCAGGGCTTTGCCTGTGGATACGGACAGATAGTCTCTGTTGTATGTTTGCGGGATCTGCTGTTTCTCAGCACCATAGAGAAGCAGTACAAAGATACCGATGATAAGCAGATCATTCAGGATACTGAGCATAGAGAGATCCTCCTGTACTCTTATATTAACGGATTACGGGAAAGATCGTAACGGAATGCATCTGTGATCGATAAAAATGAGGTATGGATATAACAACGTCTGCCGCATTATGCGCCGCAATTGGAGTACGAAAGAGAAATAAGTACAATGCATATATTCGACTGAACTCCATTTGAATTATTTATAGTTTTCCGGAAAGGAGGCAGCCACTCGTGCAGCATTTTGACCAGTTATTCAAATTCTTTATCAACCAGAGAGATATCAGTATGGTAAGCATCAGTCACTTTACCGGTATCGATCGTTCCACATTATATCAATATCAGAATGGCAAACGTCAGCCTCCGTCATTATCCGTAGTCGAGAAGCTCTGTGACTGTCTGCAGTTAAATCAGAACGACAGAGAACGTATGATCGATGCTTTCTATGTATCCCGTGATGGTGAATATACCTACACAGCCAGAAAGCAGTTGGCGGACTTCCTGTGTCAGGATCATAACAATGACTTCAGTATGCCTGTCTATAAAGCAGGTTTCCCCGGGGAACATCCGGATGTTCTTCCGTTAGCGGGCAGAGTGAATGTTGAACATGGCATTGAAGCTGTACTGATGAGTTCTCCGGAAGAAGAGGAAGTCATCATTACTTCATTGATTGTGGATGAATGTCTTTCTCAGCAGCTGAAGGTGATGACAAGCCGTTATCCGAACAAGAAGATCCGTCATCTTGTCATGCTGGATGATCAGAAGAGAGTGATTGAAGGTCAGTCTCTGTATAATCTGAAGCTGCTGGCACAGCTGTATCCTTTGATGATGAACTGTGTGAACTATGAATGTTACTATGCCTATGGCAGTATCCAGACAGTGGATTCTTCTGTATTCCCTGTCTATAACATGATCTATACAGACCGTGTGCTTATGATCTATGCCACAGATTTAAGCTATGGCAATGTAACATTCAATGTCTCTGAAGATGAAGATAACAGAAACAGACGTCTGAACAGCTTTTCCAAGGCTAAGCCTTTGAACATCCGCAGCCGTTTTGCGGACAGTCCTTCTGTCTTTGCGGAAGTATTGGGGCCGATGTACAGAAGCGGCAGTAAAGATGCGCCGGTTTACTACTTTGAACCTGATCTCTGCATTTCCATGATTCTTGATCCTGAAAAGGATATGCCGTTGCTGGAACCGATCATTTCCAAGGTGGAAGGTATGGATCAGAAGAGTATCAATACGTACCTCGATTTCTGCAGTAAACTGAAGATGAATGCAGATAGCAAGGCAAAGAACGTCACGAGATTTGTTTTCCGCAAAGAAGGCATTGAGCATTTCTGCAGAACCGGTGAATTATCAGAACTGTACTTCACCAAGGATATGCCTTTGCCGGTAAGCTATCGTATTGATCTATTGGAACGTTGGAAGAAACTGGTCATGACAGATCATGCCCGTATGATTTCTCTGACAGAGGTATATACAGGCAATCCAATTGGTCTGAGTGCGAAGAATGATACTGTAGTGATTCAGGAAACCAATGATCACTTCTTCAATAACCTCATCATTCAGGAAATGAGTCTGGTCATCAATGTCCGTGACTTCCTGGAGACAGCATACGAAAAGGAAGCAGAGAGTATGGAGAATACGCTGACCTTCCTTAACAGAAGAATCGCTGAACTGAAAAAGCAGTTATAACAGAACAATGCCACAGGGAAACCTGCGGCATTTATTCTTTCTGTGTTTTGAGATTCTTCATAAATAATTAAAAGACCTCCGGGATGCGGATATGGAACTGTCATAAGTTCCATTCGTGTTCCGGGGGTCTTTCTGCTGTGCTCAGTTTTTCCGATTTATTCTACGTCCTGCAGAGCGTCGTATCCTTCTTCACCGGTACGGATCTTTACGACATTTTCAACATCGTATACAAAGATCTTGCCGTCGCCGATATGGCCTGTATAAAGTGCTTTCTTTGCTGTTTCGATTACACTTCTGACCGGGATCTTGGATACTACGATATCTACCTGTACCTTAGGAAGAAGATTTGTTTCTACGGCAACACCACGGTAGTATTCAGGTTTTCCTCCCTGGATGCCGCAGCCAAGTACATGGCTTACTGTCATGCCGGTAATACCAAGCTTAGTAAGAGAATTCTTCAGTACTTCAAAGCGGGATTCTTTGCAGATGATTTCAATCTTGGTGAACTTGACAGTTCCTTCTTCGAAGGAAGGCACTTTCTTTACAGTCACTGCTTCTGCCATCGGTACATCAGCGACAACAGCTGTAATGCCTTCATCAGATGCATAGGAACTGTATTTGTTTACGGCAGGTGCGAAATCAGGATAGGCATTGGGAAGACCGTGTTCGGTAATATCGAGACCTGTGATTTCATCTTCGGCAGATGCTCTAAGACCATGGAACTTCTTGATGAGAGTAAAGGTAATGGACATCAGCACTGCCGCATACACTGCTACAGAAACAACACCGATCATCTGCAGAGTCAGCTGTGTGAAGGAACCTGTGTAGAACAGACCGCTGAGTCCTGCCGGTGCGGAAGGTGTGGCGAGAAGTCCGACTGCGATTGTTCCCCAGAAGTCGGAGGCCAAGCGGTCTTAGGAAGACAACACTTGAAACCAACT
>JAZUHS010000043.1:0-17015 GCA_045641845.1 Bulleidia sp.
GATTGAACAGGGACAGCATGCGATGTATTACGTGAATGCCTTCCCGCAGTACTATCAGATCATCTTTGCTCTTAAACTGGATCATGTATTCAGCAGCTGGTATTTCATCGTGATTGTCGTGATGCTCTGTCTGAATCTGACTTTGTGTTCCATTCTTCGTTTCCGCCGCGTAAGCAGCAGCAACGAGATTGAAACTGCTGCACTTGCGACAAGTGAAGTAATGGCCGATGCAGAACAGTTGCAGAAAGTCAGAAGAGCACTGGAGCGTCAGCATTGCCGGAAGACGGAAATCAACGGCAGAACAGTTTACTCCAAAAACAGCTTCGGCCGTTACGGTACGTTCCTTGTGCATCTGGGAATTCTGCTGACGGTGATCTTCTTCTTTACGGCGCTGCAGTCTCCTAAGATTACGGATCAGACCTGCTATCCTGGTGAGGCGATCACAATGGAAGATGGAACGACAATTGCCGTTGAAAGCTTTCGCATTGAAGATGAAACAGGCAAGCTTGATTTTGCTTCCGAAGTGAATGTCACTCTTCCTGATGGCAGAAGCAGTGGTATTCAGGAAACCAGTGTCAACCATCCTGTTGCTTTCGGCAAGTACAAGGTATATCAGCAGACATACGGTACAACCGGTGTCATTACTGTTACCGATGAACTTGGCAACAAGGACAGCATCATCATGGAAGATCATATGTTCCTTTCCAAGGATGGTGTGACCGGTGTCTGGTACAACACGGTTTATCCGGATTTTGTTCAGGGGGAAAGCGGAGCTTACTCTCTGATCACTTCAACAAGCGGCAGATATCCCAACCCTGTATATACATTCAATCAGGTTGTATATGCAGATGATGAAGGTGAAGAGGTTGAAATGACACCTATGCTGGCCTTCCCCGGTGATGAGATTGAAATCGGTGAACTGCACTTCAGATTTGAAGAAGTGCTGGAATATCCCGGTCTGCGCATCAAGGAAAGTGCGGAATGGGTAAATATCATGCTCGTAATTTCATTTGCGATCATGACCCTCGGCTTTGCTGTGACATTCCTGATGCAGCCTGTGCTTGTAACTGTCAATGAAGACGGCTACAGAATCATGGGTGCACATCCGGAAGGAACACAGCTGATGCTGAAGCGTGCAATGGGTACAGGAGCTTCAGCGAAAGGAGAGAATAATGCTTGATATTCTTCTGTTTGGCGGTCTGGCCATCTACTTCGTCGGCATGCTGATGAACTTCTTCGGCAATGTCTTCAAAAAAGAAAAACTCGTAACGCTTGCATGGTATGTCTTCCTGCTTGGCTTTGCCTTTGAAACAGGCTATCTGGTCATGCGTGGTATCCAGGCACATCGTCTGCCTCTGTCCAATCAGTTTGAATTCGCTGCTTCCTTCTCATGGGGCATCGGTGTCATTCTGATCATTCTGCACTACACGGTTCAGGCAGAATGGATGACATCTCTGGCTATGCTGATGACATGGGCAATTCTGCTTTATGCTGTTATGCAGCCTCGTGAAATCAAGGAACTGATGCCGGCGCTTCGCTCTGTCTGGTTCGGCATTCATATCGGTTCTGCTGCTTTCAGCTATGCAGCTTTCATGCTTGCCGGTGCTGCCGGTATGCGCTTCCTGGCAATTGAAAAGAAGGATCCTGAGGATGAACGTCTGGAGGAAATCGACTACTTCGGATATCGTCTGATTGCGATTGGTGAACTGCTGTTAACAGTCACAATCCTGATCGGTGCAATCTGGGCTGAGCAGGCATGGTCTGCATTCTGGACATGGGATCCGAAAGAAGTATGGGCTCTGATCACGTGGATCATCTATGCAATTTATCTGCACCTGCGTATCTCTCAGAAGAAGAGGGGAAGAATGCTGGCATGGTATACAATCATTTCCATCCCGGTTGTGCTCTTCACATTCGTTGGTGTTAACACACTGCTTCCCGGTCTGCACTCCTATGGTGCGATCGTACAGGGAATGCTTCTGTAATCAAATAACCTGCTTCGGCAGGTTTTTTCTTCGATTGCATGGAAATAGATATGCAGTGTGTGCTGCTTCGTGCTATTGTAACGGGGCGTGAAATACGCGCAAAACTACCATATTTTGCATGGGGAAAATGCGTTTGTCTGATTGACTTTGGACATGCGTCTATGTAAAATATTGGAGCGTCAAATAATAGCAGCATGCAGAGTCTTGCTCAAGGCGTTGCTAACGTTAAATCGTTCTCCCAGTAACTGAGCTGCAATCAGTGAAAAGATCAATAGCAACACCCAGCATCGGTGATCTGCACCTGTTGTTGTTTCGCCCATTGTCATAAGGAGGAAATAACACATGGCACGTTACACAGGTCCTGTTTGGAAGAAGTCCAGACGCTTAAGCTTCTCCGTATTAGAAACAGGCGAAGAGCTCAAGAAGAGATCTTATGCTCCGGGTCAGCACGGCCCCACTCAGCGCGTCAAGCTCAAGGGTTACGGTACACAGCTCCGCGAAAAGCAGAGAGTTAGAAACATGTACGGTCTTAACGAACGTCAGTTCGCTAACCTGTTCGAAAAGGCTTCCAAGATGGAAGGTATGGCAGGCGTAAACTTCCTGATCCTGCTCGAATGCAGACTGGACAACCTCGTTTACCGTATGGGTCTTGCTAGAACTCGTAAGGCAGCTAGACAGCTCGTTAACCACGGTCACATCGAAGTTAACGGCAAGAAGGTTGATATCCCGTCCGCAGAAATCAAGCCGGGTTCCGTTATCTCTGTTCGTGAATCCGCTCTGAACATGAAGTGCATTGCTGAATCTCTTGAATCCGCTATCACAACTCCTGCATTCGTAGAAGTTGATAAGGAAAACAAGAAGGGCACATTCGTTCGCAAGCCTGAAAGATCCGAACTCAATCAGGAAATCAACGAAGCACTCATTGTCGAATTCTACAACAGATAAGAGTTAAGCTTAATGAGCTGAAAGACCATCTATGGATGGTCTTTTTTCTTCTCTGAAGAGTATGTGTGAAGCTTGTGTGAAAGCTCCTGTATAGGGAATTGAAACTCGCATTAGGTACTTGTTATGTGGTAGAATATCAAAGCGTGAAAGGCAGGGATAGATATGAATGAATTTCTGAATATGATCTCTGATATCAGAGTAGTGATTGCAATTGCGATTATCGTCATTGTTCTGCTGGGCTGGCTTGTGCTTGCCAGAATAAGAACAGGTAAATATAAAAAAGAACTGGAAGATCTTGAGAAACGCTACAACGACATGAAGGGAGTACCGATCTCCTTTAAGATGAATAAGGCTGTCTCCATCAGCCGTGTGGACTCTGCATCCGGCGGCAAAGTGGATCAGGCAAAGGAAGCGTTTGATCGTGCTCAGGCTAAGCTTACAACAATCAGTGAAAAGCTGGCAGATGCTGAAGACAGTATTCTCGTCGGCAAGCTGCGTAAGGCGGACAGCATCATGACAGAACTGGAATCCGAGATCAATCTGGGTTCCCGTGAGATCAATGATCTGAATGTACTGCTCGATGATATTCTGGCAAGAGAAACAGCTCAGCGTCAGGAAGTGAATACACTGAAGAATCAGTTCCGTGCACTTAAGACAAAGGCACAGGAAAACAGTGCGACACTGTCCTATAACTGGACTTCCGTTGAACAGAAGATCAGCACATGCGAAAAGCAGTTCTCTGCTTTTGAAGAATGGATGTTCTCTTCTGACTATGACAAGGCAACTGCTGAACTGAATGCAATCCGTACAACTCTGAGTGAGCTGGATGAAATGCTGACTTCCATGCCTGAACTGCTTTCTGATGCACGTGGCGTGATTCCTTCCATGGCTGAAACACTCCATAAGGATTACAAGCGTGCCAAGAACCGTGGCGTTTATCTGGCACATCTTGATGTAGAAAAGAAGCTGCAGGAAATGACAACAGCTCTCAAGGCTGATCTGACAAATCTGAAGGCCGGTCAGATGATCGGTGTACGCGAACACCTGGAAGGCTACAAGGAAGAACTTGCAAAGCTCGATGATGCAGTAAAGGCGGAAGGTGTTGCCTACGATGAACTGAAGTCCATGAGCCGTGATACGGAAAAGGTATCCGGTGATGCCAATGCAAATTCAGCATATGTAAATCAGATCTACAACAAGAACGGAAGACATCTGGGTTTCAGCAATATGGATGCTCAGCTGACTGAACAGAATCAGATTCTGCAGGCTCTGAATGACCGTAAGCCGAAGGTGCTGGATAACGTTCATAACTATCAGATGCCGGCGAGTGAAGCGATGGCCGATCTCAAGCAGCTCTATGCTGAATATGCAGCATGCAATGCTCATTTCAAGAGTATGCGTGAATCCATGGACAGCGCTACTGGTGATGAAAACAGAGCAAAGAAGCAGCTGGTTAAGCTGCAGATCATCATGAACCAGATGCAGGTGAAGATCCGCAAGTTCAAGCTGCCGAGCATTTCTCAGACTTATGAAGAGGATATGAATAAGGCAAGCGAATACATCCATCGTCTGGAAACACTGATGGGTGAGACACCGCTGAACATTCAGCTGCTCAACGGAACACTGCAGGAAGCGCTTGATTTCATCTATCGTCTTTATAACAACGTTAATAACGTAGTCGGTACAACCGTGATGGTTGAAAATACAATCGTCTTCGGCAACCGTTATCGTTCTACATATCCTGATATTGATTCAGAACTGACCAGAAGCGAACTCTGTTTCCGCAACGGTGAATATACACAGGCTCTGAACATTGCTATTGCAACGATCGAAAAGATTCATCCGGGCAATTATGAATCCATGATCAGGGAGAATGCAAAGGGTGGCGAATAAGCGAGTCTATTTCGACAGCTCAAGCACTACGAATATTCATCCTGAAGTTCTTGCGACTTATAAGCAGCTTCTCGACCGCTATTATGTAAACAGCGAATCATTATATGATGAGGGAAGCGAAATCAGCAGAATGATGGAAAAGGCCCGGGGAGCAATCGCCGGGCTTTTGGGAGTAAACAGCGATGAAATTCTGTTTACTTCCGGATCTTCCGAAAGCAACAGTGCTGCCATCAAGGGTATATGCTTTGCTCAGCCCGGAAAGAAGCATATCATCACAACCAATGTCGAACATTCAAGCATTATGAATGCATGTCTGCAGATGCAGAATGTATTTGGCTACAAGGTATCTTATCTGCCTGTTGATGGAGAAGGCAGAGTGTCTTTGGAAGATGTTAAGAAAGCACTTCGTGAAGATACAGCTCTTGTTTCCATCATGTACGTCAACAACGAATCCGGAGCGGTCAATCCGATTCCGGAGATTGCAGAATATGTAAAGAAGCATTCACATGCATATATGCATTCTGATCTGACCCAGGCTGTAGGCAAGATCGATATGGATCTGAAGAATGTCGATCTGTTCTCTGTGTCCGCACATAAGCTGGAAGGTCTCAAGGGAAGCGGTATTCTGGTGCGCAGAAAGCATGTTCCTTTTGAACCGCTGATCAGCGGCGGTGAACAGGAGTATGGTCTTCGCGGCGGTACTTCCAATGCACCGGTGAATATGGTTTTTGCAAAGACACTGCGTCTGGCACTGGAAAACGGCAGAAAGCATCATGATTATGTTGTTTCTCTGCGTGACCGCCTTGTGGCAGGTCTTCGTGAAATCGAGGGCGTGGAGATCAACAGCCCTGAGAATGCTGTACCCTGCATTGTGAACTGGTCCTATGAGGCAATTCCCAGTGAAGTAATGCAGAACGCGCTGAACCGTGCCGGTTTCATGGTCAGTGCCCGCAGTACCTGCGCATCAAAATCTGACGATCCCAGCTATGTTCTGACTGCTATGGGTTTCTCCAGCAGAAGAGCAAGCTCATGCATTCGTGTCAGTCTTTCATATCACAATAAGCCTGAAGAAGTTGACAGCTTCCTGCAGGCGCTGAAGGAGATTATCAAACGTTATGGTTAATTATGATACAGTTCTGATCCGCTATGGTGAATTAAGTACAAAGGGCAAGAACAGAAAGAACTTCATTGCCAGACTGTACTCCAATATCAAGTACATGCTGAGAGATCATGCTGCTCTTGAATATCGCAAGACACATGACCGCATCTACATCAAGCTCAATGGCGAAGAGCCTGAAGAGATCCGCGAAAAGCTGAAGAAGGTATTCGGTATCAGTTCCTTTTCCTTTACAGAAAGAGTTGATTCCAATATTGAAGCAATCAAGGAAACATGTCTGCGTATTGCACAGGAAACAGACAAGAAGACATTCAAGATCAATGCCAGACGTCATGACAAGACATTCCCCATGAACAGTGACAGTATCAATCGTGAATGTGCAACAGCAATTCTGAAGAATACAAACCTGAAGGTTGATGTGCACAATCCTGCTCTGATGATCCGCATTGAAGTTCATGCCGGTGAATCCTATATCACTTCCGAAAAGATTCCCGGGGCAGGCGGTTATCCTGCAGGCATCAATGGCAAGGTTCTGCTGATGCTTTCCGGCGGTATCGATTCTCCTGTAGCAGCATATGAACTGATGAAGAGAGGTCTTGAAGTAGAAGCTGTTCACTTTGCTTCTCCGCCTTATACATCTGAAAATGCTAAGAAGAAGGTACTGGATCTGGCCGGTATGGTAGCCATCCATCAGGGTAAGATGAAGGTGCATGTCATTAACTTCACTGAGATTCAGCTGGACATCTACAAGGCTGCCGGTGACCCGTATGCAGTCACTCTGATGCGCCGTATGATGTTCAGACTGGCAGAGCGCATAGCACGTGAGAACAACTGCCTTGCAATCGGTACCGGTGAATCCATTGGCCAGGTAGCATCTCAGACTCTGGAAAGCATTGCCTGCATCAACAGTGTTATCAATACTCCTGTCATCAGACCTCTGGTATGCTTTGACAAAGTAGAGATCATTGATCTTGCAAGAAAGATCGGTACATATGAGACTTCCATTCTTCCTTTTGAAGACTGCTGCACAATCTTCGATCCGAAGAATCCCGTAACAAAGCCTACAGCAGAAAAGGCTGAATACTACGAAAAGAGATGGAACTGGGAAACACAGCTTCAGACAGCAGTTGCTGAAGATGAAATCGTGATCTGCAGACCCGAAGAAAAGGCAGAGGAAGACTTCCTCTGATGAACATGGAATATGCGTGGAATCGGGGAGAAAAGACAACTTCTGTTTGACTTGAATTCATTCCATGTGTATATTATTAACGTTACTGCCCTCCCGAGGGTCTGTAACCGCTCAGCAAAGGGTTAAATGCTTAACGGCATCCCTTAATGGCGCGTCTTATGATAAATTGTCAGGAGGTGTATTAAATGTACGCAGTTATCGAAACAGGCGGAAAGCAGCTGAAGGTCGAAGTCGGCCAGAGCATCTTCGTTGAAAAGCTCAACGTAGAACAGGGTGAAACAGTAGTATTTGATAAGGTTTGCCTTATCAGCAATGACTCCACAAAGATCGGCACACCCTATGTCGAAGGTGGAAAGGTTACTTGCACAGTTGAAAAGCAGGGCAAGGAAAAGAAGGTCCGTATCTTCAAGTACAAGCAGAAGAAGGGCTCCACACGTCGTAGACAGGGTCATCGTCAGCCTTACACAAAGCTGATGGTTGAAGCTATCGAGGGCTAAGTGATCCAGGTAACCGTAACGGAGCGTAAAGGCAAAGCTGAGAGTATTGTGATTACCGGTCATGCAGGTTATGCAGAACATGGTAAGGATCTCATCTGTGCTGCCGTAAGCGGGATTGCCTTTGGACTATGCAATGCAATGGATCAGCTGGCTGATTCGAGCAGAGTTTCCATCACGGGGAATCGCATCGAAATCGGTGCATGTGGACCTGAAGAGACAGCAGAAACGATTCTCAGAACAGGTATCATACAGCTTGAAACAATCGCAGAGCATAACAGCAGATTTATAAAGGTTAAAAAATTGGAGGTATAATACAATGAAATTCACATTGGATATTCAGTTCTTCGCCAGTAAGAAGGGTGTATCTTCCACAAAGAACGGACGTGACTCCGCAGGAAGAAGACTCGGTGCCAAGAAGGCAGACGGTCAGTTCACTAACGCAGGCAGCATCATTTATCGTCAGAGAGGAACAAGAATCTTCCCCGGCACAAATGTAATGCGCGGTGGTGATGATACACTGTTCGCAACAGCAGCAGGTATCGTTAGATATGAACGTCTCGGCAAGGACAAGAAGAAGGTTTCTGTTTACCCTGTCGAAGCTTAATTAGTATCGATGACACGCTCCTGAATTCGTTCAGGAGCTTTATTTATAGAGAAAGGAGTGATCCCGATGATCGATCTGATCAAAATGCATATTAAAGCAGGAGACGGCGGCCGTGGTATGGTTGCCTGGAGAAGAGAGATGTATTACCCGAACGGAGGACCGTTCGGTGGAGATGGCGGCAATGGCGGCAGTGTCTATTTTGCTGTTGATACAAACGAGACCACACTGAATAAACTTCGTTTTACGAAGTCTGTAAAAGCAGGCAACGGTGCCCCCGGCAAGATCAAGAAGATGCATGGCGCTTCCGGTGATGATGTGATTATTCCGGTACCGCTTGGTACGATGATCCGCAATGCCGCAAACGGAGATCTTCTCGCCGATCTGACTCAGCCCGGACAGAAAGTACAGGTTGCGCATGGCGGCAGAGGCGGTCTTGGCAATTATCACTTTGCGACTGCAAGAAATGACGCACCGGAATATGCTCAGCCTGGTGAAGTAGGTGAAAGCCTGGATGTAATCGTAGAACTTCGTCTCCTCGCTGATGCAGGTCTGATCGGCTTCCCGTCTGTAGGCAAGTCTACATTCCTGTCTGTTACTACGCGTGCCAAGCCGGAAATCGCAGACTATCCTTTTACAACCATTGAACCCAATGTCGGTGTTGTTCAGCTGCCTGATGACAGAGGCTTTGTTCTTGCGGACATGCCCGGTCTGATTGAAGGGGCAGGTGACGGCAAAGGTCTTGGTCATGAATTCCTTCGTCATATCCGCAGATGCCGTGTACTGATTCATGTAATCGACATGAGCGGTGCTGAACGCAATCCTGTTGAAGACTACAAGGTTATTAATGAAGAACTTGCGACATATGATTTATCTCTTGAACTGAAGCCGCAGATTGTCGTAGCCAACAAAATGGACGACGAATATGCACCGATGTATCTGGAAGAATTCAAGAAGGCATATCCGGATCTGAAGGTATTTGAAGTCAGTGCTCTGGAACATAAGGGTCTGATGGAAGTACTTTATGCTGCGATGACAGAAATTGAAAATGCCAAGGTGGTTGAAGCTGAAACTGCTGAACCGGTTGAAGAGACAGTTGTATATCGTTATGAACCTAAGCGTCCTGACTACATTATCCATAAGCTTGGACCGCATAGATTCAAGGTTGAATCTGAAAAGATTGACCGTCTGATTGAAACAATTGACTTTGAAAAGCCTGAAGATACATATTCCTTCGCTGTTACCATGACAAAGATGGGCATCGATACTGCTCTGCGTGAAGCAGGTGCACGTGACGGTGACCAGGTAATCGTCGGAACATTTATCATGGACTTCCAGGACTAAGGAGAGACTATGATTGCTTTTATCCGCGGAACCATAGCTTCCTATACAGTGGATTCTGTCGTTGTTGAAAACAATGGCATGGGCTGGCAGATTGCTTACCCTCATACGGATCAGCTGAAGCTGAATCAGGAAGTAAATGTATATACATATATGCATATTACCGAGAATGACATGAGTCTTTTCGGTTTTGAATCAGCGGACGAAAAGGAACTCTTCCTGCGTCTGATCAGTGTCAAGGGTCTTGGCCCCAAGACCGCAATGAATATGCTTGCCAAGGCAGGCTATCGCGAGATCATCAAGTCCATTGAGACGGGTGATGTTACAGCTCTGAAGAAGATGCCCGGCATCGGTGCGAAGTCTGCATCCCAGATTGTTCTTGATCTGAAGGGCAAGCTGGTGCAGATTGCCGATCCTGCACCCAAGGCTGAAGCTGTGGAGCAGTATTCACCTGAAATCAGAGATGCGCTCGAAGGCTTAAAAGGTCTTGGATACAAGCAGGGAGAACTGACCGGAGCAGCCAATATGATGAGTGAAAAGCCTGGTCTTACAACGAAGGAATATCTGCAGATGGGTCTTCGTTTCATGGCCAGACAGAAGTTAGGAGGATAAGATGGAAGAGAATAATCGTCTGATGTCCGCAATGGTATCACCTGCCGATGAAGAGGAATCCATTCGCCCTAAATCACTCGAAGAATACATCGGTCAGGATTCGCTGAAGGAAAACCTGAAGATTTATATTCAGGCAGCCTTACAGCGAAATGAATCCCTTGATCATGTACTGCTGTATGGCCCTCCGGGTCTTGGTAAAACAACACTTGCATACATTCTTGCCAATGAAATGCATACCAACATCCGTGTAACAACCGGTCCGAGCATCGCCAAACCCGGTGATCTGGCGGCAATTCTGAGCGTGCTGGAGCCCGGTGATGTTCTGTTCATCGATGAAATTCATCGTCTGCCGAAGGTAGTAGAAGAAGTTCTCTATCCGGCGATGGAAGACTTTGAACTGGATATCATGGTGGGCGGAGAAAACGGTTCCGGCGGACATAGTGTGCGGCTGGATCTGCCTCCGTTTACACTGGTTGGTGCAACAACACGTGCAGGTGACCTTTCTGCACCTCTGCGTGACCGTTTCGGCATTGTCTCAAAGCTGGAATATTACACCAATGAGCAGCTGGCAAAGATTATTGCCCGCTCTGCCCGTGTTCTGCAGACAGAGATTGAAGAAGAGGCTGTCAATGAGGTATCCAAGCGTTCCCGCGGAACACCTCGTATTGCCAACCGTCTGCTTCGCCGTATCCGTGACTTTGCACAGGTTCTGAATGACGGCGTCATCACAAAGGCCATTGCGGATATGTCTCTGGAACGTCTTCATGTCGATTCACTGGGACTGGATGAAGTTGACCTTCGCTATCTCAGAGGCATTATTGAACGTTTCCATGGCGGTCCGGTAGGTCTTGAGGCACTGGCAAATTCCATCAGTGAAGAAACAACTACACTGGAGGATGTTTATGAGCCTTATCTGATTCAGATGGGTTTTGTAAACAGAACAACACGCGGACGTGTTGTAACAGAAAAAGCGTATGCGCATCTGATGATCGCGCATACGGAAACTTTGTTCTAAGCTTTTTCAATGATACGTTTCTGAACCGAATTCTTAATCATTAGCGTGGGCTGTGCAGATGCAGTCCACGCTTTTGCATCCTTTGCGGTAAAGAGGAGAGGCTGACGATGGTGGATTTCATTCTGCGGGGATGCAGCTTCTTCGGTAAGTATCACAAAATGCAGTTCATTGTTTTCAACTCTGCATAAGCCGCCAAGGAAGAACGGTTCATCAATGCGGAATGAGTATTTGTGCTTCTGCGGCGTCCACTCATAGTATGCAGAAGCGGGGATGGCGCAGGGAAGACACCCGGCAAAGAAGGATGATTGAAATGCAGTTTCACTGCGGGCATTGATGATCATCTGGCTATTGCGTCCGGCAAAGCCCCATATCATGACGGTAAAGCTGGTGTGATCAGGTTTGGCGGAAGCCGTCATGACGATGGCTTTCTGTCCGGGAAATACATCAAAAAGAGAAATCTCTTCGAAGACTTCCGGTTTCATGCTCTTTTCCGCTTTTGCGATCAGCCTGCGGATAAATTCGTTTTCTTCCGAGGCGAAAATATATCTGCCGCACATGCCGATATTGTACCGTATCGGGTGGAAAAATCGTGCTGTTTGTTTTAAAATCTTGTGCATGAACGCAAAGCAGATACTGCCTAAGGGCGAAAAAAGAAAGTTACTGATGCTTCAGATAAAGTATGTACTGTTATGCACACTGATTTATCTTTGTGCATGGCTGGTGCTGTATCTTCTGACAGCTGCTGTACATGTGATTGTGTCCATTCCGCCGCTGGTGATGATGGCACTGTATATCGTGTATATTTTCGCTGCCGGCGGGATTACGATGCGGGTCATGAAAATGAAGGGGGTCATTGCGGCTGTAGGCTCATGGCTATGAGTCTTGAAATCGCTTAATGATCTGATATAATCCATTGTAGCGTTGAAGGAAAGCAGTACATTGCATATGCAAGGCAAAGAGAGTCTGTGGCCGGTGTAAACAGACGCTGCGGGCAGTGGAAGTCGTTCCTGAGCTGTGTCTTTGAACTGACAGTAGAAGATGCCGTCTAATGCGCGTTAAGCATTTCGAGAAGCAAGCAAGGTGGTACCACGCAATCAGCGTCCTGTGCATCAGGGCGTTTTTTATTTTTATCGGAGGAAAAGAACCATGGAAAAGAATCTGGCACAGAAGTACGATCATCATGCGGTTGAAGATGGTCGCTATGACAAGTGGGTTGAGGCAGGTTACTTCACAGCAGGTGACAAGTCCAAGGACCCGTTCACAATCGTAATCCCGCCGCCGAATGTTACAGGCATTCTGCATATCGGTCATGCCTGGGATAATACACTGCAGGATATCATTGCCCGCTATAAGCGTATGCAGGGCTATGACATGCTGTATCTGCCCGGTATGGATCATGCCGGTATCGCTACTCAGGCCAAGGTAGATCAGCGTCTGAAGAGCGAAGGCATTTCCCGTTATGACATCGGCAGAGAAAAGTTCCTGGAAAGAGCATGGGAATGGAAGGCTGAATATGCTGCTACGATCAGAAAGCAGTGGGCAAAGCTTGGCAACTCCCTGGATTATTCCAGAGAACGTTTCACAATGGATGAAGGCTTCAATGAAGCTGTTAAGACTGTCTTTGTAAGACTGTATGAAGAAGGTCTGATCTATCGTGGATGGAGAATCATCAACTGGGACCCGGAAGCTCGTACAGCACTGTCCAACATTGAAGTTTACTATCAGGACGATCCCGGCAAGATGTACTACATCCGCTACAAGATGGTTGAAACAGGCGAGGAATTTACAGTTGCTACAACAAGACCTGAAACAATGTTCGGTGATGTATGCATCGTTGTTAACCCTAACGATGATCGTACAAAGCATATGATCGGTCAGCATTGCATCAACCCCGCAAACGGTCAGGAACTGCCTGTGATCGGTGATGATTACATCGATATGGACTTCGGTACAGCGATCATGAAGTGTACTCCTGCACATGACCCTAACGACTATGCAATCGCTGAACGTCACGGTCTGGAAAAGCCGATCTGCATGCATCCGGATGGAAAGATGAATGCATTATGCGGCAAGTATGAAGGCATGGATCGTTACGAAGCACGTGATGCTCTGGTTGAACAGTTCAGAGCAGACGGCTGCCTGGTAAAGATCGAAGATATTACACATAACGTTGCTCATTCCGAACGTACACACTGCGTTGTTGAGCCTTATCTGTCTCAGCAGTGGTTCGTAAAGATGAAGCCTCTGGCAGAAGATGTTCTGGCACATCAGACAAATCCTGATGAAAAGATCAACTTCTATCCGGAAAGATTCGAAAGAACTTTCACACAGTGGCTCGAAAATATCGAAGACTGGTGCATTTCCCGTCAGCTGTGGTGGGGTCATCGTATTCCTGCTTACTACAACAAGAATACAGGTGAAACACTGGTAAGCATGGAAGCTCCTGCAGATATGGAAAACTGGGTTCAGGATGAAGATGTTCTGGATACATGGTTCTCCTCCGCTCTGTGGCCTTTCGGTACTCTGGGCTGGCCTGAAGACACTGCTGATATGCAGAGATACTATCCGACATCCACAATGGTTACCGGTTACGATATCATCTTCTTCTGGGTTGCACGTATGGCTTTCCAGGCAAGACACTTCACTAAGGACAGACCTTTCAAGGATGTTCTGATCCACGGTCTGATCCGTGACGCACAGGGCCGTAAGATGTCCAAGTCTCTGGGCAACGGTATTGACCCGATGCAGGTTATCGATGAATACGGTGTAGATGCACTGCGTTTCTTCCTGACAACAAATTCCACACCCGGTCAGGATATGAGATATATCCCTGAAAAGGTTGAGGCTTCCTGGAACTTCATCAACAAGATCTGGAATGCATCCCGTTTCGTTATCATGAATCTGCCGGAAGGCTTCACAGCTGATGATGTAGATCTGACAAAGTTGTCCGTCTCCGATGCATGGATTCTGAACCGTCTGAACCAGGTTATTGCTCATGTTACAGAAAACATGGAAAAGTATGAATTTGCTCTTGTAGGCAATGAACTGTATTCCTTCGTATGGAATGATTTCTGCAGCTGGTATGTAGAAATGTCCAAGTCTGCTCTGAACAGTGAAGATGAACAGGCTAAGAAGGCTGCACAGTCCACACTGTATGTATGCCTGAACAACATCGTACGTCTGCTGACTCCGTTCATGCCTTTCGCTGCTGATGAAATCTATCTGACTCTGCCTCATCGTTTCGACAGCATCAACCTCGAACAGTGGCCGACAGCAATCGAAGGTATCGCTGACAGTGATCTGGCTTCCATGGATCGTGTGATCTCTGCAATTCAGAAGATCCGTGAAGTCAAGCTGACAAATGATCTGAAGCCTTCTGCTCCGATCCATGTCATGCTGAAGGATCTGGATGGTCAGGTTCTGCCTGTAAGCGATGCGCTTGCTGCAATCATGCAGAAGATGGCTAAGGCTGAATGGAAGGACGATCTTGAAGGCGACCTGACAGTTGAAACAATTCAGGGCGGTTCTCTGTACATTCCTTCCGGTGAACTGAGCAATCCTGAAGAGGAAATCAAGAAGCTGACTGCTGAAAAGGAACGTCTTGAAAAGGAACTGGATCGTTCTAAGAAGATGCTGTCCAACGAACGCTTCCTGGCTAAGGCTCCTGAAGCTAAGGTCAATGAAGAAAAGGCAAAGGCTGAAGCTTACGAAAAGCAGTATCAGGTTATTATCGCAAGACTTGCAACTCTGAATGCGTAAGCCGCATGCTATAATCTGATCATAAAGATCAGGTATCACAGGAGACAATTATGAGCGAGAAAGAGAACAAGCATACCTTGCTGAAGGTGGTCGGTGCAGCTGCAGTTGCGGGAACAGCCGCATATGCAGGCTTTGGATACTATGTATTCAGAAATGTATTCGATCTTGAAAACTCTACACTGTATACAGAAGAAAAGGGTCTTCGCACAGCTGCGAAGCCTGAAGGAGAGAAAGGCGAATGGCTGGTACACAGCGAGAGAAGTGATGAGTTCATTGATTCATTCGATGGTCTTAAGCTGCATGCCGTACGTCTGATGAATCATCCGGATTCAAATAAATGGCTGATTCTTTCCCATGGTCTTGGCGGATACAGCGGAACGATGATGGACTACATGTATGAAGCAGATCATCGCGGTTTCAATGTGCTTGCAATTGATCATCGCGGCTGCGGTATGTCTGAGGGCAGATATACAGGTCTTGGCTGGCCGGAGCATTACGATCTGATCAGCTGGATCAATCATCTGGTATCTCTGGATGAAACAGCGGAAATTGCGCTCTTTGGCATGGGCATGGGTGCTTCTGCAGTCATGAACGCTGCCGGTGAGTATCTGCCTGCAAATGTAAAGTGTGCTGTGGAAGACGGCGGCTATGCAGGTATTCGTGAAATGGTGATGGCCGGAATCCGCAAGTGGTGCAAGGTGGAAGGCAAGCCATTCATGCCCGGCATTGACTTCTACGTAAAGCAGTGTCTGCATTTCTCTCTTAATGATGCAAGTACAAAGCATCATCTGAAGCAGTGTGCAGTACCGATGCTGTTTGTACATGGTGCGGATGATGAAATCGTCTCTGCCGGCAATGCCTTTGACTGCTATTATGCCTGCTCCAATAAGAAGGAACTCTACATCGTAGAGGGTGCCGGCTTTGGTGATAAGAGCGGTGAAGAAGGATATTTTGAAAGAGTGTTCGGCTTCATTGCAGGCAGAATGAACTGAAAACAATCTGAATCAATTTGGGATGCGGCTGAACAGGCAGCATCCTTTTTTGATTTTCTAAGCAAAAGAAAAGGAACCCGAAGGTTCCGTGTTCAATTAGAACTGTAAATCAGTGATGGTCGCCATCCCATCTCTGGCCGGCGTAGAGGACACGCAGGAAGAGAACAGGACCGTAGGGGAGGGAACGAATCAGCTTCTTTGTATGCTTCAGCAGGTCGCCATGAGTTCCGTCAATATCCGTTACTTCATACATGACTTCGAGGTAGTTTCTGCGCTGTACGAATTTGTATGTTACATCTGTCTGTGATTCAAGAAAAGCAAGTACTTCAGCCTGCTTTACACCGATTGCGATTTTGATATATTCAGTCATGTTTCAATACCTCCAAACATCGCAAATAATCGTATATCGCGATTATGATTTAATCAATGCAAAATTTTCATACTTTATCATGCAGTACTGTAATATAATTAATCCGATTTTGGATTTCTCTGTTTACATTTGGAGTCTTTTGGAATTAAATAAAAATATTCACATGTAAACGTTTTCTTTGTGCCGTCTTGCGTACAATAATTGGATGCTTTATAATTTTTGTAGAAATGGAGGCTTTATGACAACAGCTAATAAGAAGTATGTTTATAAGTTTACCGAAGGTAACGGCTCCATGAGAGAACTGCTCGGCGGTAAGGGTGCAAACCTTGCTGAAATGACAACTCTCGGCATGCCGGTGCCCCAGGGATTTACGATCACAACTGAGGCATGTACTCAGTACTATGAAGATGGTCGTAAGATTAATGAAGAGATCATGACACAGGCTATGGAAGGCGTAGCGTGGATGGAAGAAGTTAACGGCAAGAAGTTCGGCGATCTGAAGAACCCGCTGCTGGTATCCGTTCGTTCCGGTGCACGTGCATCCATGCCTGGTATGATGGATACAATCCTCAACCTCGGCCTGAATGATGAAGTAGTTGCTGCAATGATCGCAGGCAACCCTGATCCTAAGTTCGAACGTTTCGTATACGACTCCTACCGTCGTTTCATCCAGATGTTCTCCGACGTTGTAATGGAAGT
>JAZUHS010000044.1:0-2402 GCA_045641845.1 Bulleidia sp.
TTCAAGCAACCGCATGGAAGCAACCGTCATCCCCGCTGCCGGCTATAAGTTCTATGGTCTTCCTATGACCGGAACAAACGGCGGACTCAGCGCCAAGGTGAAGTCAGCGATTTCACTGATCAAGGCTGAATTTGCCTGCAGAAAGATTCTGAAAAAGGAAAAGCCTGATATCTGCATCGGCTTTGGCAACTATATTTCCGTACCTCTGATCCGCGCGGCGCAGAGTGCACATATTCCCACGATGCTGCATGAACAGAACAGCTTTGCCGGCAAGGCTAACAAGTTTCTTGCCAATAAGTGCGATGCAGTTGTGACTTGCTATGAAAAGAATTCAGAGCAGATGCCTAAGGCAAAGCTGCATCTTCTCGGCAATCCTCAGGCAGCACTTGCTGCAGATACTGAGTGGGATCCTGCAATTCTTGAAGGAATCGGTCTGAATCCTGAGATTCCCTTTGTTGTCTTCATGATGGGTTCTCTTGGATCTTCTTCCGTGTCCAGAGTAATTGATGAAGCATGCCCGCTGTTTGATGAGAACTATCAGGTTGTCATCGCTGCCGGCAAGAGCAACGAATATACATTCAAGTATCAGAGCAATGACAGAATCCGTATCGTGGATTATGTCGACGGCAAAAAGATGCTGAAGGGCTGTGCCCTTGCAGTGACTCGTGCCGGTGCAACAACGATGGCGGAAATCGCTGCCATCGGTGCAGCATCCATTCTGATTCCTTCTCCCTATGTGCCGAATGATCATCAGACTTTCAATGCAATGGAACTGGTGAACAAGAAAGCTGCAGTGATTCTGAAGGAATCGGATCTGAATGCAGAGAGTCTTTCCGATCTTGTCAATTCACTGATGAAGAATCCTGAAAGACGTGCGGATATGAAGGCAAGAGCGCTTGCGGAAGGCAAGGCGGATGCGGCCGATCGAATGATTGAACTGATGGAGGAACTGACACATGAATGATCTGTATGAAACACTGAAATCCGTATGTCAGACAGAACAGAATATCTCACTGAAGACCATGACAACACTGCGCATCGGCGGTGAGGCTGCGCTTGTCTGCAGTCCGGCCAGCATCATCGAACTGATGGAAGTGCTCAAAGCTGCCAATAATGCAGGTGTTCCCTGCAAGATGTTCGGCAAGGGCAGTGATATTCTGGCATCCGACCGTCGTTATGAAGGTGTCATTATCCGGCTGGACAGACATTTTGATAAATATTATTTCATGGGTGAAGATGCGGTTGTACAGGCCGGTGTATCCATTATCGGACTTGCAACTGCGGCAATGAAGGCCGGTCTTTCCGGACTGGAATTTGCCAGCGGCATTCCCGGTACTGCCGGCGGTGCAGCCTTCATGAATGCCGGTGCCTATAAGTCCAGTATTTCTGAAGTAGTTACGGAAGTTCTGGTACTGCGCGATGGCAGATGCGAATGGATTACAAACGAAGAGTGCGAATTCGGATATCGTGCTTCTGTTTTCCAGCAGCATCCCGACTGGATTATTCTGGCAATGCGCATGCACCTGACGAATGGCGATGCCAAGGCCATTGAAACACTGATGGCTGACCGCAGACAGAGACGTCTTGCTTCTCAGCCTCTCGACAAGCCCAGCTGCGGATCCGTATTCCGCAATCCGCCCAATGTCAACGCATGGCAGCTGATTCAGGATATCGGCTTCCGCGGAAAGAGAAGAGGCGGAGCGCTGGTCAGCGACAAGCACTGCAATTTCATTGTGAATGAAGATCATGCCACAGCCGATGATTATCTGTCTCTGATTGAGGAAATTCAGCAGAAGGTAAAGGAACAGTTCGGCTATGAGCTGCATACTGAAGTGGAGAAATTCAATTGGTAAAGTTTCTTAAAAGAAAGAAAGTAAAGCCCCAGTACAGTCCTGAAGTGGAGAAGGCTTTTGCCGATCGCAGAAAGGCGAAAACGGGCAGTGTATTTGAATTCTCGCAGCCAATCCTGCAGAAGATCGGTATTCTCATAGGTGCTCTTCTGGTTCTGGCTGTGTGGTTTTTTGCGCCTTTCTCAAGGGTGGAATCGATTACCGTTACAGGCAATCGCACACTGTCACGTGAATATGTTTGCGATGCTGCTGGGATCAGCGAGGACAGCAGATTCTATCTGTGTCTGCCGTTTGTGCTGAAGTACAAGCTGGAAAAGGATCCGATGATTGCGGAGGCCAAGGAAATCGTGCAGGTTGACGGCGGTATCATACGCATTGAGATCGAGGAAAAGAAAGCGATCGGCTATCGTTCCGATGATGATCTGACAGTTCTTTTCTCGGATCTTACAACAGCACCGATGAAGCAGGAATATATGGGCTTGATTTCAAGAATTCCCTGTATAACCGGCTTTGAAGAACCCGATCAGCAGCGCAATCTAATTAACGCTGTTG
>JAZUHS010000045.1:0-4966 GCA_045641845.1 Bulleidia sp.
GATCAGAATATCGATCTTTCCAGCCGCATTGTCTTCCACCAGCTGCTTCTTGACTGCTGCCGGCAGACCGCTGTACAGCACTTCAATTCGAATCCCTGTATCTTTGAGGATACTGTTAAGCGAAGAAGCATGCTGACGGGCAAGGATTTCCGTCGGTGCTAACAGTGCCGCCTGATATCCGGCGGTAACTGCTGCATATAAAGCCAGAGCAGCAACTACCGTCTTGCCGCAGCCGACATCACCCTGCACTAATCTGTACATCGGCTTGACACTGGACATGTCATCGAGAATATCCGTTAATGCCTGCTTCTGATCGACGGTCAGCTGAAAGGACAGCTTTTTTTCAACCTGTTCCACCTTTGATGCATCATAGCGTCTTGGTGACTTGTACATACTGCCGATATCCAGATTCTTCACATACTGGATCGCCGTGAAGTAACGCAGGAATTCCTCGTATTTGAGCGTACGTCTTGCCAGTCTGATATCCTGTTCACTTTCAGGAAAATGAATGCGCCTGAGCGCCTCAGAACGCCGCAGAAGACGATAGGAACGGATGAACTCTTCCGGCACGATATCATAGATCTCATTCTGCACAGCTTCATATACTTTCAGAATACTGTCACGGATAGTACGCTGCTGAATGCCTTCCTTAGTGCTGTAGACAGGTGTAGCCTTGTCATGCTCTTCCAGACGCTTTGTATCGTAGTTCATGGCTGTCACTTTATTGCCGCCCATATAGATGCCGGTAATGGTAATATGCTGGTTCATAATCAGACCCTTTGCCCAGGGACGATTGAAGATTGTAATCATCAATACATGATCAAAAGCCATGACTTCAAAGTTCGTATAGGTCAGCTTTCCCCGTCTCCAGGAACGTGCCTCTCTTACAATCTCTCCTTCAAAGACAACTCTCTCCTTGACCTGCCATTGCTCAAAGGGTTTGCTGTTAATGATGTCATAGCGGATCGGGTAATACGAAAGAAGATCTTCCGTAGTATGAAGACCCAGACGATCCAGTGCTTCCAGACGTTTAGCCGTCAGTTTCAATGAGCGATCACGTAAATCCATATGGGTTATTATAGCATCTTTGCTGTAAACATGAAAAAAGCAGCGGCTTATACACCGCTGCAGAAAGATCAGTTATTCAATGATACCCCAGGAGAAACGAGGCTTGATCCAGTCGATCAGGATCTGTTCGTTATCCGGAATATGACCTACCAGATTGTATTCCTTGGATACTTCGATATCCTTGCATACAACCCACAGCTCACCTCTGTAATGTTCGAGGTTGTCGTTGACGATCAGAAGGTCACCGCGATGTGCTGTGAAGCCTGTTTCACTTCTTGCCGGAATGGACTTGCCCTTGAAGATCACTCTCGGCCAGGAGGAACGGATGATCAGATCATTGCAGTCATCACGGCTGGCATGCTTGGGATAGAAAATAATTTCTCTTTCTGTTTCTGTCAGATCATCAACCAGATCTGCACGCATGCAGATCTTGGAGATATCAGTATTGGCTAACAGACGCAATTCTTCTTCGGAAGCGAAGCAGTTGCCGACGAGAATATCCTCACACAGATTGATTGCATTGAGATGACGCAGCTGCAGATCGATCGGCAGATCTCTGTGCATTTCCAGTGTAGGCAGGCCATCGAATACCGGCCAGGGACCGAATGTATTGTCCTGCTGGGAAGAGATGAAGGAAGCAACACGCATGCCTGCTCTCTGATAACGGCCGTGCAGTTCAATATAGCGATCCAGACCCATGCCTGTATGTCTCTGCGGGAAGAAGTTGGAGCAGAAGCACATGTTGTCCTTCTGTGCACCGCATAACAGCATGTTTTCAATCGGCAGTGTACCGGAAGCATTATATTCAATCTGAATGCCTTCCTTGTTATGTGTAATGGCAATGTCTTCCACTTCACCGAAATGACCGTCCAGACGCAGAATATCGAAACCGATTTCCTTGAATACGCTCAGGTCATAAGGTGTAGCATCCATCTTACTGAAGACATCGGGGTTTGTATCTACAGATACCTTGAGACCTGCTTCATGTGCCACTGTGCAGAATCTCTTGAATGTTTCAATTGTTTCTTCCTTTGTTCCTGTAACGGAGAGGAAGCATGTAAATACGCGCTTGAAGCCCAGGCTTCCGGCCAGACGCATATACGCAAATGCCTTCTCTTCGGTTGTGTGTTCCGGATAAACGGAAATACCTAATGTTTTCATTGTTCTCTTTCCTCCGGATCTGTTCCGCTCAGACGTTCAGATCCTCTTTCCTTTTTCGCTGTAATCATTTTAACGCATTTCAGCACATGAATAAAACACTTCCGCCTTTGTAATTCCTTCATGAATCTGACATAAAAAGAAGATGTGCATGTGCACATCTTCCTGTAAGTGATATAGATTATTCAACACCGATGAAGAAGGAATATACGGGCTGGCCGCCATCCTGTACATCAACGTCTACTTCATAGTTTTCGTTGATGAAGTCTTCAACTTCGGATGTTTCCTCATCTGTTGCATCTTCACCCTTGATCAGAGTGATGATCTCAGCATCTTCATCGCACATAGCCTTAATCAGAGCCTTGGCAGCTTCTACACGAGTAGAACCTGTCGCAATGATTTCCTTTTCACGGATCGCCATGTAGTCACCGGCATGGATTTCAACACCGTCTACAGTTGTATCCTTGATGGCATATGTAACGAAACCTGTCTTAACAGCAGCGATTGCTTCCAGCATAGCGCTCTTGTTGTTTTCCAGTTCTTCTTCAGGATTGAAAGCAATGCATGCAGACAGACCCTGAGGTACGGACTTTGTTTCAAGAACGATGACATCCTTATCTTCAGTAACTTCCGCAGCCTGCTTGGAAGCCATGATGATGTTGCTGTTGTTCGGCAGAATGAAGATGTGCTTTGCATTGACCTTGGCAATGGCAGTAACGAAATCCTCTGTAGAAGGATTCATTGTCTGACCGCCGGAAACAACGTAATCAGCACGGTATTCTGTGAACAGCTTGGCAAGACCTTCACCTGCAGCAACAGCGATAATAGCATATTCCTTTGCTTCTTCTGCAGGTTCTTCTTCCTTCAGAATGCTTTCGCTCAGTTCACCGTTCAGGTTTTCAATCTGAATCTTGGTGAATTCACCGTATCTCTGTGCCAGAGTAATAACTTCACCAGGCATCAGTGTATTGATGGATACCTTGATTGTTTCCGGAGAAACAAGCAGAGTCACATCTGTACCGAGCTGATCAAGAGACTTTCTGAAACGCTCTTCCTTGAAGGAACCTGCGCTTCTGCCCTTGAGCTCGAGAATATATTCAGCACGATATCCTGCAGCACGTCCGCTCTTCTTTTCTTCCGCAGAACTCTTTTCTGCTTCTTCAAGAGAGATCGGCTTGCCATCGAGGTACGCCTTGAAACCCTTGAGGATATAAACAAGACCCGCGCCTCCGGAGTCAACTACATTTGCTTCCTTGAGAACAGGCAGAAGTTCCGGTGTCTTAGCCAGAGACTTTTCAGCCTGTGCCACTACTTCATCCATCAGAGCCTTGATATCAGCATCGGGATGAACTGTCATGAAGATGCCCGCACCTTCGGACGCTTCCCTGATAACTGTCAGAATTGTACCTTCAACAGGTCTCATAACTGCCTTGTAGGCAAGCCTGGAACCATTGATCAGTGCATCTGCGAAATCCTGTGCAGTCAGGTTATCCTTTGTCTGCACGGACTGATAGAAACCTCTGAAGATCTGAGACAGGATAACACCGGAGTTACCGCGTGCACCCATCAGAAGACCTCTGGAGAATGTCTTTGCAATGACAGGGAGAGATTCACTGCCGCTCTTTACTACTTCCGCAACACCATTGGAGAATGTCAGGGACATGTTTGTACCTGTATCGCCATCCGGCACGGGGAATACATTCAGAGCATCTACGTCTTTTTTATGACCTACCAGGTTGTTGGAGCCGGAGATCAGAAGACCCTTCAGTACGCTGCCGTTCATCTGTTCCATATTACTCCTCACTGTCCGTTACACGGACGCCCTGTACAAATACGTTAACTGCACTCAGATCAACAGACAGAGTCTTTTCGAGTACATACTTTACCTTCTTCTGTGCTTCAGCAACGATTTCAGAAATCTTGATGCCGAAACCGACAATAATATAAAGGTCAATTTCCAAACCTTCGTCACTGTTGCGAACAATGACACCCTTAGCATAGTTTTCTTTATTCAGCAGTTCAGCCCAGCCATCGCGGAGAACCTGCTTGCTGGCCATACCTACAACGCCATAGCATTCTGTAATGACGCCGCCAGCCAGGGAAGCTACTGCTTCTTCGGAAACAGAAATCGTTCCATAGTTTGTCTGCTTTTCAACGTTCATATATATTAACTCCTTGTTAACACCGCACATAATAGCAAAAAAAGTGCATTTATACAATCCACGTACGCTCAAAACGCACTTTCGAAAAGTGAATGCAAACATACCTTTACAACTCTTTGCATTCTGTAACAGCATGTTCATAACCACTGCTTATCAATATCGAAAAAAAGACACGGTCTGTCTCATACATATCCCGTGTCCTGATGATTATTCATCTTCCCCGTATTCTTCTTCCGAAAGTTCCAGCACACCGCTTTCATAGAAACCGAGTTCATAATGCTCCTGGAAGTTTTCGTCGATCTGTTCCATCCCTTCCTCATCAATCGGAATCGGAATGGAATTGCCTTCCGCATCCTTTGCGTCCTGCCCGGATGCATCCTTGTAATACTGCTTTACAACCTGATCACCATATTTGTTATGGATGATTTCACCGTTTTCATCCTTCCAGTATTCCCTGCCAGTATCGGTGATGTCCCACGGACAGGGACGGCTGACCATAACGGCCTTGCTTTCATCACGGTATTGCGCATAGAGACACCAGCTGTGCTGCTTCTGATGTGCATACAGCTGCGGGAACT
>JAZUHS010000046.1:0-9619 GCA_045641845.1 Bulleidia sp.
TGCTTCTGCCGTCTTCATCTTCTTCAATATAGTGTCTGAATTCTGGATCCACTTCATCTGCTTCAGGGAGATATCCTGTCTCATCAAGAATGCCCATTCTTAAAAGACAGGCTAGAAGATCAATCACACCGCTGCCGCAGATACCTGTCGGCTGTTTTGACCTGCATGTATATGTCAGAGTCTTCTGAGCATCAAAGGCAATAATGCCATGTTCAGGATCACTGCATCCGCAGGTGATTTCACCGCCTTCAAAAGCAGGACCTGCCGGAACGGAGCAGGCGTACAGCCTTCCGCTTTTCGACAGTACCAGTTCCCCGTTTGTGCCGACATCGATGAACAATGCTGTCTTCTCGGTATGATAAAGATCTATCGCTAATACCCCGGCTGTGCAGTCACCGCCGCAGTATGAGGCAATGCAGGGAACACAATGCACCTCTGCTTCAGAAAGCAAGGGAAGCGTTATTCTTTCGTTATGAAACAGTGTCGGGGCAGTGAAGGGATAGACGGTAATACTGAAGGGATTATGCATAGTCAGAATCGACTGCATGATCGTATTGCCGGCAAACACTGCTTTTACAATTGTGCCATAAGGCGCACAGGCTTCAATCAGACGCTGACATACAGCAGTACTCATCTGTTTCAGAATCTCTTCGTCTTTTGATAAATCGGCACGGGTGACAACATCGGCACCAAATGATTTCTGCGGATTGTCAAAGGCAAGCAGAGTGATTTCGTCTTTTGTCTCTGCTTCAAAGAGACGTACATGAACAGTGGTTGTACCTAAGTCTACGGCTGCCATGATATCCCGTTTCCTGATGGCATGTGAAGTACGCTCATCATCACAGCAGATGGTCATACCGTCTTCAATCAGAGTATGACATGAAGATTGCATCCTGCCGTTGATCATCAGAGAGCAGCTGCCGCATTTGCCAAGACCTCCGCAGGGAGCGTTGACTGCATAACCGTTTCTTCTTAATAATGAAAGAACGGTTTCCTGCGTGTCTGTTTCATATACATGAATGTCATTTTCTGTCTTTACAGTGATCTTCATTCCGGTACCTTCTGCTTTCCATGATATCCTTAAATAGAACGAAAACAAACGATGGAAATAAAGGAAATTGCATATGACGCCTGCAGAGATTCTCAGAGAACTGATTAAGAAAAACGGAAAACCGGAACGTATCCTGAAGCAGTATGAACCTTTTCAGCTGGTCTTCGGCGACCCGATCATGGGTTATCTGATGGAGGGTTTTGCCCGTGGCAGAAAGTATATCGACAAATGGGGTGTGACAATCCTGTATGCCGAGGATGCACCGGGACCGATGCCTTACATTACTGAAGAAAACAAGGTATTAAAGGATATTACAAAGTGGAAGGAAACTGTCCATGCGCCGGATCTGTCATTTGCAGAAACAGCAGACTGGTCGATTGCTCTGCGTTCTGCAGAGGAAATCAGAAAAAGCGGAAAGCTGGTTATGGAACTGATGGGTACGGGTATCTTTGAAGAATGTCATTACCTGATGGGCTTTGAAGATACATTGACAAATCTCTATGAACATCCCCAGGAAATGCATGAACTGATTGATTATATCCTTCAGTATCGCATGTACTATGCAAAGCTTCTGATTGAACATCTTCATCCAGATGTCATTCTTTCTCATGATGACTGGGGAACCAAGGAATCATTGTTTATGCCTGCAGACATGTGGCGAGAGTTCTACAAGGAACCCTATCGTAAGTTCTATGGCTATATCAGATCACAGGGTGTGATTGTCATGCATCACGCTGACAGCTATTGCGCACCGATCGTTCATGATATGGCTGAAGTAGGTATTAATATCTGGCAGGGTGTACTGCCGGAGAATAACATTCCTGCACTGATTGAAGAACTGGATGGGGATCTGACACTGATGGGAGGTGTCGGTGCTGTCATTGATGTGCCGGATTCTACAGAAGAGGAAGTACGTACCTATGTCTCTGATTTACTGCAGAGCTGTGCTTCTATGGGACACTTTATTCCCTGTATTACTTATGGTCTGCCCGGTGCTGTATATAAGCATCTCGATCCGCTCATTGATGATGAGATTGATAAGTACAATGCACAATATCACCTGCCTCAGTATCGCCGTCCTGCACGAGTACGCCGTGCTGCCGTAAGTGAAAATACCGTACAGACAGCAGTGAAGATGGAAACCGTCTCCGACAGTCTGCTTGAAGATATTGCGGAAGCACTGCGTAAAGGTCAGAAAAAGAAGACAGTGGAACTGACGAAGAAAGCCATCGCGGATGGTATGAATCCGGATGTCATTTTGAATACAGGTCTTGTGGAAGGCATGAATCGTCTGGGTACGGATTTCTCTGCGAACAAAGCCTTTATTCCGGATATGTTAATGGCTGCCAAGTGCATGAATGCAGCTACGGATCTGTTAAAGCCCTTAATGACGACATCAAAAGAAGTTAAAGGCAGAGTATGCATTGGTACCGTCAAAGGGGATATGCATGACATCGGCAAGAATCTGGTGAAGATCATGATGGAAGGTGCTGGTCTTGAAGTTATTGATCTTGGTACAGATGTTCTGCCGGAGACATTTGTGCAGACTGCAATCGAACAGAAGTGCGATATCATTGCCTGCTCGGCATTGTTGACGACAACGATGAACAACATGCGTATGGTTGTGGAAAAGGCAAAGGAAGCAGGAATCCGCGATGATGTGCTGATCCTGGTTGGAGGTGCACCGATTTCTCAGGAATTCTGCGATGAGATCGGAGCGGATATCTATACACAGGATGCCGGTGATGCAGCTAAGGCCGCGGCTGCGGCGATTCGCAGGAAATACCGACAGACATTTTGGTAATTTCGGCTTTCTGGTAGATACCGGAACAAATCAGATTTCTGCACCTGCGCCGTTGTTTGACCACGGCAATTCCCTGTTTAATTATGCAACAAGCAGAGATCTGGAAAGTGCAGATACACTTAAACAGTACGCAGATACAATGTTCCCTTGTGTATATGATGACTTTATAGGTGAGGCTAAGAAAGTACTGACTGCTGAACATAGAGATGGTCTGAGAAAAATGCTGACATTCCACTTCAGAAAACATCCCAGATATAATCTTCCGAATGCTCGTTTGAAAAAGATCGAGGAAGTTCTGCATGACAGAGCAAAACGTCTGCTGGATGAACAGAACTGATCGGGAATACTGATATATATGCAGTCAATGTGATGGCACATTGCGGTTATATAGATGTACACTGTTACCAATAAGTTAATTGGCAGCAGTGTTTTTTGACTGCCGTGGAGGATGATTATGAAATTCAATGAGATGAAGTATGAACGTCCTGATGTTGATGCACTGAAGGCGCAGTATGCAAAGATCTGCGACCAGCTGAAGCAGGCTGAAACATGGGAAGAAGCAGAAGCAGCATTCCTTGCGGATGATCAGCTGAAGCGTCATGTGAATACGAACAGTACACTGGCAAGAATCCGCAGAGATATCAATACAAAGGATCCGTACTATTCCGAAGAAGCACGCTTTTGTGAAGCAGCTGCCCCGCTGCTGCAGGAATGCGAACAGAACTTCACAATGGCTCTGATGAATTCTCCGTTCCGTAAGAACTTTGAAGAGAAGTACGGAGATCTGATGTTCGTGAATGCTGAACTGAAGCTGAAGTCCTTCAAGCCGGAACTGATTCCTTCCATGCAGAAGGAAAACGAACTGGCTACAGATTATGAGAATCTGCTTGCTTCTGCACAGATTGAATTTGAAGGTAAGACATATACACTGTCCCAGATGGAACCGTTCAAGAGCAGTGATGATGATGCTGTAAGACTTGCGGCATGGAAAGCAGAAGGTGCATGGTACAAGACAGTACAGCCGGAACTGGATCGTATTTATGACGAACTGGTTCACCTGCGTGATGAAATGGGCAAGCAGCTTGGCTTTGAAGGCTTTACAGAACTGGGTTATTGCCGTATGAGACGCAACTGCTATACAAAGGAAGATCTGGAGAAGTTCCATACTGCTGTACAGAAGTATGTTGTGCCGGTTGCTGAGATTATCTATAAGCAGCAGGCAGAACGTCTGGGCAAGAGCTATCCGCTGAGCTTTGCGGATGCAAACCTTGCATTCCGTTCCGGTAATCCGATGCCTAAGGGAAATGCCGATGATCAGGTAATGGCTGCTAAGAAGTTCTATGATGCACAGTCTCCGGAAACAAGTGAATTCTTCAAGACTATGCTGGATGGTGAACTGATGGATCTGCTTTCTACAGAAGGCAAAAGAGGCGGAGGTTACTGCACATCTCTGCCGGAATATGAAGTACCTTTCATTTTTGCCAACTTCAATGGCACAGAAGGTGACATGGTAGTACTGACACACGAAGGCGGTCATGCCTTCAATGGCTGGCTGAACAGAAAGAGAGTGCCTGTGACTTACTCTTCTCCTTCCAGTGAAGCATGTGAAGTACATTCCACAGCAATGGAATTCTTTGCGGAAGTTTGTGCAGAAGACTTCTTTGGTGAAGATACAAGAAAGTTCCTGTATTCTCATCTGTCCTCTGAACTGAAGTTCATTCCCTACGGTACTCTGGTTGACCATTTCCAGCATGAAGTATATGCCAAGCCTGAGATGACACCGGCTGAACGTCGTGCTCTCTGGAAGGAATTAATGGGTGTATATATGCCCTGGATGAAGCTGGATGGTGAGATTCCGTTCTATGCGGATGGTGAACACTGGCAGAGACAGCATAATATCTATTCTTTCCCGTTCTACTATATTGATTACTGTCTGGCCTTAACGGTTGTTCTGGAACTGTGGAGCATCATGCAGGAAGATCGTGAAGAAGCGTGGAAGAAGTATATGGCTTATACTCGTCAGGGTGGTTCTCATACATTTACTGATCTTCTGAAGAATGCCGGACTGGCCAGTCCGTTTGAAGGAGATACACTGAAGAAGATCTGTGAAAAGGCTGCCGCATATCTGGAAGCATTTGATCTGACAGGTATTGAATAATCAGTATCACTGAGACTGTTTTGCTATAATATGGTGCAGAACAGTCTTTTTAATTTGAGGTGAATGTATGCAGCCTTTGAGCGTTAATGACATGCTTATTCTGGATATCTTCGATGAAGAAGAGGATGCGGAAGAAGCGGATGAAAATGATGATATGGAGAATATCCATGTTTATCGTGGAAGGTAAATCATTATGGTGAAGAAACTGCTTGTCTGTCTGCTTTGCTTTCTATGTGCATGCAGCTTAGATACAGAGACAATGAATACAGTACAGAAAATCAATGCGCAGAAGGCAAAGGAAATCATGGACAGCAGAGAAGACTTTGTCATTCTGGATGTCCGTACTGTCGAAGAGTATGCACAGGGCCATATACCGCAAGCTGTGCTCTTACCGGATACGGAAGTGGCAGAAAAGGCTGAGGACATTCTGCAGGATTATGGACAGTTGATTCTTGTATACTGCCGCAGCGGTCGTCGCAGTGCCCTTGCTGCAGAACAGCTTGTACAGATGGGATATACATCTGTCTATGACTTTGGTGGTATCATTGACTGGCCTTATGAAGTGACAGAGGCTGAAGATGAAATCATCTATGATGGTGAACATGCCTGGCTTCCGGCAACATGCATGGAAGCTGAGAAATGCATCATCTGCGGAGAACTGCGCGGAGAAATTGGTGAACATCGCTGGGATATCAGCAGCTGTACAACGCAGAAATGCGAAGTATGCGGAAAAGAAGAATATGTAAACTGATATATTCATCAGGATATAAGAGAGGATGAATTATGGCATATGAACAGATTGTAAGAGATAACATGAAGAAGACAGACTATGTTCGCGGTCTGTACCAGAGCGGCGCCTTAACCGAAGACGCTGCAGTTGATCAGCTGATGAACATGGGCGCGGATACATTGGAAATGGTAGGAAGAGACTATTTTCTAGAGAATCCGGATGAGGCTGACCGTCTGTTTGTGGCACCATCCTGGATGAAGGGTTTCTTTGACCAGAACAATCGTCCGATGTGCTATGAATCTCCGTTTGAGCCTTATATTGAACTGCTTGCCTTCCACAGCAGCAGTGAACCTAAACCCGGCAAAGAGATGATGCTGGAAAATCCGCAGGGATGCGTTGCTGAAGTGATGGTGGAAAGAGTGGAACCTTACAGTTCCAAGCTGCAGCGTCATAAGAATGCCGACAGGATCTATCGCGTAAACGGTACAGTTGATCGCTATACAGCCATGACTCCCCAGCAGATGTATCTGGTGCAGTATCCTGATCATTACATCATTCTGCTGGAAGCTACCGGCTATACCCGTGATATGCTTCGTCAGGGTTTCCAGACATACTTCAATTTCATCAACCGCACGTATGCAGAAGTACGCGGTTACTATAAAGCTCTGCTGAAGTGATACGCAGTCATTCATTAAATGAACGGCCCGGGATGTATGGAACATTCCGGGTTTTCAGTATGCAGATATGATGCAGATCATGTTTGATGAACATGTTTGCAAAAGAGTTATGAAAACAAACCCGGAAATCGAAAATATTCATAATTAATATTAAGTACATGCTGAATTTGGGATATGTCAAAGCGTTAAGAAGTGTTAAGATATTAATGTGTAAGCGCTTTACCGCTTTTCCTGCGGAGGCGCATTTAATGCAGTATAACCGTTAAGGCGCACTGCATAATCCATTTATGGGAGCGCTCATAATGATAATAAGGAGGTAGATTATGACACGCACTGAAATTCTGGAAAAGCTGTCCGCATATGGACAGGAACATCTTCTGAAGTATGAAAATGAACTTTCTGAAGAAGAAAAGGCTGCTCTTTACAAGCAGATTGAAGACACAGATTTCGATCTTCTGAAGAAGCTCGACCGTAAGGAAGAAGCTAAGGGTGAAAGAAACATCGAAGGTCTCGACTGCCTGGAAGTAGAACAGATCAAGGCTAAGGAAGATGTTTACCGTGGCAAGGGTCTCGAAGCTATCAAGGCTGGCAAGGTCGGCGCAGTTCTGCTCGCAGGCGGCCAGGGTACAAGACTTGGTTTCGATCATTCCAAGGGTATGTTCAACGTTGGTATCACAAAGACTCTGTATGTATTTGAACAGCTGATCAAGAACCTGACAGACGTTACAGACGCTGCAGGTGCTTATGTTCCTTTCTATATCATGTGCTCTGACAAGAACGTTGATGAAATCACAGCATTCTTCAAGGAACACAACAACTTCGGTTATCCGTCCGAATATGTAGCATTCTTCGTACAGGAAATGGCTCCCAGCTGCGACTACAATGGCAAGATCTATCTGGAAGAAAAGGGCAAGCTCTCCCTGTCTCCTAACGGCAACGGCGGCTGGTTCTCCAGCTTTGCTAAGGCAGGTCTGCTGGACGATGCTCAGAACCGTGGCGTTGAATGGCTGAATGTATTCGCAATCGATAACGTACTGCAGAGAATCGCTGACCCTGTATTCGTTGGTGCAATCCTTGAAGAAGGCTATATCTCCGGTGGTAAGGTTGTAAGAAAGAAGAACTCTGAAGAAAGAGTTGGTAACCTGTGTCTGGAAGACGGCAAGCCTCAGATCGTTGAATACTATGAAATGACTCCTGAACTGCTCGCTATGAAGAAGGAAAACGGCGATCCTGTATTCAACTTCGGTGTAATCCTGAACTACCTCTTCAACGTTGGTGAACTCGTTAAGATTATGAACGCTGAAATCCCGGTACACGTAGTAGAAAAGAAGATCCCTTATCTGAACGAAGAAGGTACACTGGTTAAGCCTGAAGCTATCAACGGCTACAAGTTCGAAACACTCGTACTCGACATGGTACACCTGATGGACAACTGCCTGCCTTACGAAGTAGTTCGTGAAAAGGAATTTGCTCCGATTAAGAACCCTACAGGTGTTGACTCTGTTGAAAGTGCTAGAGAACTGCTGAAGCTCAACGGTGTTGAACTGTAAGCTGCAATCTGAATAGAAAGAGATAAATTATGAAGTTACTGCTTGTTACAAGTGAATGCGCGCCCTACTCCAAGTCCGGCGGCTTAGCAGACGTTGCTAACTCTCTTCCCCCTGCATTAAAGGCTCTGGGTCACGAAATTGAAATCATCTCCCCCATGTATTCCTGTGTTAAGGATAAGTTCATGGATGAATGCGAATTCAAGGAAAGCATGACAATTCAGCTTGGCAACACATATCAGGACTGCGCTCTGTACAGAACAGAAATGTCCGGTGTTCCCTGCTGGTTCATCGAATGCGATGGTCTGTTCGCTAGACCTAAGCTGTATGGCTATGATGATGATAAGTATCGTTTCGCTTGGTTCTCCAAGGCTGTTATCGAAACTATGGATCATCTGGATTTCGTTCCTGAAATTCTGCACTGCAACGACTGGGAAACAGCTCTTGCAATCATCTATCTGAAGGATGATCAGGCTCGTCAGTCTCGTTACAGAAATATCAAGACTGTATACACAATCCACAACATCGCTTACCAGGGACAGTTCGGTGTGAACGAAGTTACTGAAACATTCGCTCTGCACAGCGGCTGGATCGCAGGCGGTCTGGGTTATGAATACGAAGGTCGTCTCGACTGCAACCTCATGAAGGGTGCTATGCTGATGGCTGATGCTGTTTCCACAGTATCTCCCACATATGCAAGAGAACTCCATGAACCTCGCTTCGGCAGAGGTCTGGAAGGTGTATGCGACCAGATTGAAAGCAAGATGTACGGTATCCTGAATGGTATCGATATGGACCAGTACAGCCCTGAACTGAACAAGAATATCTGCGCTAACTTCTCTGCTGACGATAAGACAGGCAAGGAAGAATGCAAGGCTAAGGTTCAGAGAATGTTCGGTCTGAAGGAAGAAAAGAAGTGGCCGCTGATCGCTTCTGTAGCTCGTCTGGTTGAACAGAAGGGTGTTGAACTGATTAAGGAAATCCTGCCTGAAATCATGAACATGGGTGTTCAGGTAGTTATCTTCGGTCAGGGCGAACAGAAGTATGTTGACTTCTTCGAAGAATGCACAAGAAGATGGCCTGGTCAGTTCGGTTTCTCCGACAAGTTCTCTCAGGCTGTATCTGAAGAAGTATTTGCAGGTATCGATATGTACCTGATGCCTTCCTCCTTTGAACCGTGCGGACTGTCTCAGATGATGGCTATGCGCTTCGGTGCAGTTCCGATCGTTCATGAAACCGGCGGTCTGAAGGACTCCATCCGTCCTTACTCTGATTTCGATGGCATCGGTGATGGTTTCTCCTTCGCTGGTTACAATGCTAAGAACCTGCTGGTTACAATCAGAGAAGCTGTTAAGGTATATCATGCTCAGAAGAACGTATTCGATACTCTGAGAGACCGTGCTATGAGAAAGGACTTCTCCTGGGAAAAGTCTGCGTTTGCTTACCAGAAGATGTTCTCCGATATCGTTGGTAACGGCGGTGACCCTGCAGTTACATTCCAGGATGCTTACGATGTACTCGAAGTACTGTATGGCAACCTCGAAAAGAACAGAAACAAGTTCCTCGCTGAACAGGATGATGATTACTCTGTAATTGCACAGGTTAACATCGTTGGTCCTGGTGAAGGTATCTTCTACCTCAAGTTCAACAAG
>JAZUHS010000047.1:0-4193 GCA_045641845.1 Bulleidia sp.
CCTAAAGACGGATAGAATACAAGCAGAAGAAACGCCTGGATCAGAATGGCTGAACCGACAATGCGCTTTAAACGATCAACTTTCTGGTGCATCTTTTCTTCCTCCCATCATTCTTTCATGCATATCCGTAGCGATATACAGATAACCAAGGATTGCCATCATCGGTGCCATCATCAGTAACATGAAGAATGCCAGCAGGAATACCGGAAGCTTGGAGCGCGGATTCCGCAGTGATGAAATCACCATCATGGCAATGTAGCCATATGCGGCAAGATAGAACACAGCCATCATGCCGGAACCCTGCACAATCGCCTGCAGCAGTTCATTCTGCAGCGGACGGGCAGTTGAATAGAAATAGGCAAGCAGACCTGCAATGCCAAGATATCCGCTCCACTTCGGCGGATAGTAGTAAGCCAGCGGCTTCTGCGGCGGCACGTGGAAGTGCATGCGCTTGAGCAGCAGCGAGGAAAGCAGATGTGTAATCAGTCCTTCCATAACACCGGTGATAATCGTGGATACAACAAGAACATTGCGCAGGAATTCATCCAGATTCAAGCCCACCGGCATCTCCATGCCCATCTGTTCAAAGGTGGAATTCATGATGTTCTTGTATTCCGTAATCTCGGCAACAAGGTCATAGCCGAAGAAGCCTGCAAAGACAAGCATCGACATAATGTTGACGACAACGGCAAGAAGAATTGTTCTGAAGATCAGTCTTCTTGTTTCCACACCATCATGATTGCCGCAGCCATAGACCATACCGATCACTGATTCCGACGCTACCAGAATCAATGTCTGCGGGGTTCCGATGATAAAGCTGAGCAGGACAACAGAACCAAACAGCATCCAGCTGTCTCTCCAGCCATATTTCGTACCATAGAAAACCATCGGCAGCGGGAACAGGAACAGCAGAGATCCTTCAAACAGACCTGCTGTCTGTCGATTCAGCAGAAGCATGACACCGACGATCGCAGCCATCATAGCTCCGTCTGTAATTTTTCTGATATTTCGATTCATACGAGTTAACCTTTTACAAATGCAGGCATACTTAAAAAACAGCAGTCTGCCTCGTACCGATTATAACATATCAGCGCAAACAGAGAATAAGCGGGAGTGTGTCATAAAGATGAAATCACACCCCCGCTCTGTAATGTTTTCAGATAATGATCCCTTCCAGATGATCACACTCATGCTGGATAATCTGTGCCTGATAGCCGCTGAAGTCTGCCTTTCTCGGCTTCATCTGCATATCCTGCCAGGCCACAGTGATATTCTGCCATCTTCTGACTTCTCTTTCTCCTGTCAAAGACAGACAGCCTTCCTTAGTCATATATGAATTCTTCTTCGCCGTAATGACGGGATTGAACATCACCATATCCACCGGACCGACGGAAACGATGATAATGCGCTTGCGTACACCGATCATATTGGCAGCCATGCCTACGCATCCGGTCCGATGTGCACGCAGCGTGTCGATCAGATCCATAGCCACTGCAGCATCCGCAGGTACAGCAGGTTCGGACTTGCCGGACAGGAAGAATGTATTTTTCATAATCGGACGAATCATAACCGTTCCTCACTTTCCTACTTCTGTGCAAGCATGTAATCGACCATGACCATCAGTATGCCGGCACAGTATGTTAAGCCGAAGATCACCGCCAGGTTGCCCCAGACGAGGGTCCATCCCAGCTGATCCGCATTCATAAACGGATAAGGATATGTCATGGTGCCAAGGCCAAAGCCATGACCGCTCTTTCCTAATAACAGCGCTGCAGCTGTATAGGGAATCAGAAGCAGATAGGACTTGATGACATAGTCCGCATGGAAGGTTCCCTTTCGTCCTG
Source organism: Bulleidia sp. (assembly GCA_045641845.1). Classification (GTDB taxonomy): domain Bacteria; phylum Bacillota_I; class Bacilli_A; order Erysipelotrichales; family Erysipelotrichaceae; genus Bulleidia. Next base: position 1,845 of record JAZUHS010000047.1, read on the forward strand.
CCATCCAGTCTAGAAACATCTCCATCGGCAGCAGCTTCATTAAAGCAAAGTCTGCAGCCTTCATATGTGCAGGTTCCAGATTATGCATCGGATTCAGGTACAGCAGTGAAATCAGAGCCATATTCCACACCGCCAGCATCAGCCAGCAGCGGACATCCGGAAACAGGAAGCCTCTGCCGTTGTTCTTGAGACGACGGAATTCAAACAGATAGTAAATCAGCACAGGAAAAGACAGCAGTACCGAATACATCTTCAGACCTTCCGTGGTAAAACCCGTGAAGATTCCGAAAGCAAAGATCAGACCTGCGGCACATGTTGCGATAATCATAACGGCAATCATTTTTTCAAGTGTTCTGCTGTTCATCTTTTTCCTTCCTTTAATGCTGCATAAAAATGCGACGAGTGACATTGTATCATGCAATCTGAACTCTGTTATCTCAGGTTGACTGAAATATTCGTGAATAATTCCTGTGATCCTTCTTTGACAACAGCCATGATAAGTGGTTTCATGGATTCACTCGCACCCCTGAATACATACTAACAGCAAAAGCTGCGTATATATCTTTATATATTATGAAGTGAACGAGGTATCGCAAATGAGTACTGCACGTAAATCACTGCTCGAAGGTATCCGAGACGGCATTCCGATCTGTCTGGGTTACTTCGCTGTCTCCTTCCCGTTAGGTATTGCCATGCACAATGCCGGCATGAATGTCTTTGAAAGCATGCTGCTGAGTGTACTGGAAGTTGCCTCCGCCGGTGAATATGCCGGTGTTCAGGTCATCGCTGCCGGTGGCACATATCTTTCCATGGCACTGATCACCCTGATCGCCAATGCCCGTTATCTGTTAATGAGCTGTGCCTATGCTCAGAAGCTGGATGAAAAGACATCCCTTGCCCATCGTTTAGGCAACGGCTTCTCTTTGACTGATGAAATCTTCGGCATTGCCATGGCCAGAACCGGCAAAGCTGATGTCTATTACTTCTATGGCGCCATGCTGATATCGATTCCCGGATGGACCATCGGTACAGGTCTTGGCTGTGTTGTCGGCAACATCCTGCCTGCCGCAATCTCTACTTCCCTGGCAGTTGCACTGTACGGCATGTTCCTGGCGATCATCATTCCACCCTGCCGCAAGGATAAGACAGTTACTGCCGTTGTCGTTGTCAGCTTCCTGCTGTCACTGATTGCTTCCATTATGCCGATTGTATCCGCATGGACAGAAGGCACAAGAACCATCGTACTGACACTGATCATTGCCTCCGCTGCCGCAATCCTGCGACCGGTCGCAGATGAGGAGGATGAAGCACATGCATAACAATCTGATCTATGTACTGACAGCCTTCGCTGTTACCTTCGCCATCCGTACGATTCCGCTGACTCTGCTGCGCAAGCCCATCCGCAATCGCTTCCTGCGTTCCTTCCTGTACTATGTACCGTATGTCACTCTCGCCGTCATGACTTTCCCGGCAATTCTCCATACCACTGAGAACATGCTCTGCGGTCTTGCGGCATTGATCATCGGTATTATCCTGGCCTGGAACAACAAAGGTCTGCCGGTTGTCGCTGCTGCCTGCACAATTACCGTGCTGGTACTTCAGTTCATTCTTTAACAAACACAAAACTCCGAAATTCACTGTACAGTGTGCTTCGGAGTTTTTTTTTATTGCAGCTAGCTTCTTGAAGAAATCAGAATCAGAACTTTCTCATCTTCATTCAAAGCCAGTACCTGAGATGAATACTCTTTCGCAAGCTTATCCCAGAAATGCACTGCTTTCGTATTGCTGAGACTGTACTTCAGCTGCCAGGTCCCGGGCATCTGTTTCAGAAGAAGCTTCATTGCCTTCGTACCATAGCCTTTGCCCTGACAGAATGAACAGACATAGAATTCTGACAGACACCAGTCGGCAGGACGGTCAATGAAGCAATGATGGTTGATCATGGCAAAGCCGATTACTTCATCCTGTACATAGAAGAGATATGCCTGACGGTGATCGGAAGTGAAATACGAATCAAACCAGCGATAGAGATACCTTCCCTGTTCATCCTTTGAAAGATCATAGAAATCACTAAGCTCATGCAGGTATTCCTGCATCAATTCAGATAACAGTGATCTGTCTTTTTCAGTGACTCTTTCGATCCTCATCTTCCAGTTCCTGCAGAAGCTTCTGTTCTTCTTTGCTCAATGTTCTCTGTTTGAGAAGATCCGGTCTTAACTGCTTTGTCATACGTAATGACTCCTTCAGACGCCATCTGCGAATTGCTTCATGATTGCCTGACATCAGAACAGATGGAACTGCGTCATCCTGATATACCGCAGGACGTGTATACTGCGGATACTCCAGCAG
>JAZUHS010000048.1:0-6987 GCA_045641845.1 Bulleidia sp.
ATGATCGCAGTCATAAACACCATGATCCGGATATTCGGTATACAGAGATTCATCCATACCGAAATTATACTAAAAGAGCGCAGATCATTAGAAATCTGCACTCACTGGTTTTAAACAGTCACCGAAGGTGACTTTTTGTTCCTCTTGGGTTTTATTTAGGAAATCTTTGAGAAATGATAGTGACATACAGGTATAATCTAGAGTGACAGTCTATGCTGTGCATAGCGTATGAAGAGGTGAATTATGATTAAGAACATTCTGCAGTGGCTGGAACAGGCCAGTGAGAAATATCCCGGCAAGGTAGCTTTCGCTGATGTAGAAACAAAAGTTACATATACAGAACTTGTCGAAAATGCGAAGAAAGCAGGTACATATCTTTCTGCATACATCGGACAGCGTGAACCTGTATGTCTGTATCTGGAAAAGAGCACACTTGCTTTAGCAGGTATGTTCGGTGCTGTATACGCAGGCGGTTTCTACTCTCTGCTTGATATTCGTCAGCCCGCAGCCCGTCTGCATTCTATCCTGTCTGTACTGGAAACAAAGATCATCCTGACGGACAGCACATATGCGGAAAAGGCAGAACAGATGTTCGGTGAACTGGGAATCAAGATCGTGAAGATTGAGGATATCCTGGCTGAAACATCCATTGATGAAGAAAAGATTGCAAAGATCCGTAAGAATGCACAGGATATTGATCCGCTGTATGTCAACTTCACCAGCGGCAGTACCGGCACTCCCAAGGGTGTAGCAGTATGTCATAGAAGCGTGATTGATTTCATTCCGGTACTGACATCCACATTCGGTATTACCAGTGAAGATGTCATCGGCAACCAGGCACCGTTTGACTTTGACGTATCCGTAAAGGATATCTTCAGCGGCCTGTATACAGGTGCAGAGGTGAATATTATTCCTACTCCTTACTTCTCAGTTCCGACAAAGCTGATGGATTACATCTGTGATCGTCATGTCACAGTCATGATCTGGGCAGTATCCGCAATGTGCTTTGTATCCATCATGAACGGTTTCGGCTACAGAGTACCTGAAGACGTACGTCTGGTAATGTTCAGCGGTGAAGTCATGCCGATCAAGCAGCTGAATATCTGGATGAAGAACCTGCCGAAGGCAACCTTTGTCAACCTCTATGGTCCGACTGAAATCACATGTAACTGCACATACTATGTGCTGGAAAACAGAGTCTACGATAAGGAAGAAAAGCTGCCGATCGGTCATGCCTTTGAAAACGAAAAAGTCTTCCTGCTGGATGATGACAACAAGGAAGTGACTGTACCTGGTGAACAGGGTGAAATCTGTGTTTCCGGTACATGTCTGGCGCTTGGCTATTACAAGGATGCGGAACGTACTGCTGCAGCCTTTACTCAGAATCCTCTGAATCAGGCTTATCCTGAAACTATCTATCATACAGGTGATGTAGCGACATATCTCGACAATGGTGAACTGCTGTATCTGTCCCGCAAGGATTTCCAGATCAAGCATCTTGGCCATCGTATCGAACTTGGTGAAATTGAAACCAAGGTCATGGCAGAAGAAGGCATTTCCCGTGCCTGCTGTCTGTATGATGCAAAGAAGAAGAGAATTCTCTGCTTCTACACAGGTACAGAGAGCACAGGTCTCAATGAGAAGCTGAAGGAATCTCTGCCTCCGTTCATGGTACCGAACAAGTTCTTCTATCTGGAAGAAATGCCGATGACAAAGAACGGAAAGATTGACCGTAATGTACTGAAGAAAACTGGAGGTATTGCATGAGAATCGAAGAATGCAGAAAGATTGCCGGAACCTATGGTACTCCGGTCTATGTATTTGATCTTGAGGAACTGACAAAGCGTGTAGAACAGATTCGTGCCATCGCTGACGGTAAGTTCCATATCTGCTATTCCATCAAAGCGAATCCTTTCCTGATTCCCTGCATGGAAAAGCTGGTGGATCATCTGGAAGTATGCAGTCCCGGTGAACTGGCGATCTGCGAACGTATGGGTGTAGATCCTAAGAAGGTGCTGTATTCCGGTGTAAACAAGACACCTGTGGATGTAAAGGAAGCAATGACCTATGACGTTGATATCTTTACAGCAGAATCTCTGCTGCATATGCGTCTGATTTCTGAAGAAGCTGTACGTCAGAATAAGGTTGTGGACGTACTGCCCAGATTAAGTGCAGGTTCACAATTCGGTATGTCCAAAGAAGATCTGCTTTCCATCATTGATCATCCCGAACAGTATCCCAATACTGTTGTGAAGGGTATTCACTATTTCGCCGGTACACAGCGTCATAAGTCTTCTCGTCAGATCAAGGAACTGACCATGCTGAGAGAGTTCTACAAGGAACTGGAAACAGAACATGGCTTCAAGGCGGAAAAGCTGGAATATGGTCCCGGCTGCTATGTGCCGATGTTTGCGGATGAAGACTTCAGTGATACTCTGCGTCCGCTGAAGGAAATTGCGGAAGAACTCAAGGCAGTATCCGAATACGCTGACCTGACAATCGAAATGGGACGTTTCTTTGCGGCATCCTGCGGTACATATCTGACAACAGTTATGGATACCAAGACAACAGAAGGTGTGAACTATGCGATCATCGACGGTGGTATCAACCACATCAGCTACTATGGCGGTATGATGGGTATGAAGGTGCCGGTTATCGAACGTCTGGTAGAACGTGAAGGTGAGACAAAGGAATGGTGCCTGTGCGGAAGTCTCTGTACTACAAATGATATCGAAGTCAGAAAGATTTCTTTTGACGGACTCGAAAGAGGCGATATACTAGCATTTGGGAATATCGGGGCATATTCCATTACGGAAGGTATGTATCTGTTCCTGAGCCGTACAATGCCTAAGGTTATTCTGCGCTGCAGTGAAGGACAGTATGAAGTCGCAAGAGATTTCACAGAGTCCTATCTGCTGAATATGGGAAATGTAAAATAAAGGAGAACAAGACAATGGAAGAAATGATTGAACTTCTGACTGACATCAAGGATGGTGTCGATTATGAAACATGCACAACTCTGATTGATGATCACATTCTGGACAGCTTTGATATCCTGCAGATCATCGCAAGACTGAACGAAGAATACGATATCTCTATTCCTGCATCCGAGATCGTTCCTGCAAACTTCAACTCCGCAGCATCTCTGCTGGCTATGGTTGAAAAGCTCCAGGACGAAGACTGATCAGACTGACCGGAGGCTAAGCTTCCGGTTTTTATTATGTCGAAACCACATAATGCTCTATCATTTGAACAGAGAAAGCAGGATGCTATAATATGACACATAACGACTGAGGAGGAAAATCTCATGTTCAGTATTGGCAGTTTAAAAAGAAGAGCAAGACAGGCTCTTTTCGAAAACTTCTGGAGAAGCGTTCTGGTCGGTCTGATCGTTATGCTTCTGTGCAACAACTCATTAACATTCGACCGTAAGGAATCCGCTCCTGATGTTAACCCTGCAGGCAATGTCGCTGCGGAACAGGTAACAACCGACAGCATTATCAATTTTGATGCATTGCTTGCCGAGGATGCTGAACCTATGACAGCAGGTGATGTTGCGACAAGTGTTGCAACACTGGCAAGTGCAACAGGTCATGGCTTCTTCAATGCAGCGATTTCCATCGGTAAATCTCATATTACATTCGGTGCGATCTTCGGTGTGATTTCACTGGTTCTGACATTATTTGTATTCAATATTCTTCAGATCGGCGGCTGCAGGTTCTATATCAACAACACTGAATCTTCTGAAGCAAGCATGTCTGATCTGCTGTTCGGCTTCAAGAGCCCTAACTATCAGAATATGGTAACGGCAATGCTGGTCAGAGATCTGACAATTCTGCTGTGGTCCATGCTGTTCATCATTCCCGGTGTCGTAAAAGCATATGAACTGATGCTGGTACCTTATGTACTCGCTGAAGATGAAACTCTGAACTACCGTGAAGCAATGGCGGAATCAAAGCGTCTGATGTTCGATGCCAAGTGGGATGCTTTTCTGCTCGACCTCTCCTTCATCGGCTGGCGTTTCCTGAGTTCCATCTCCCTGCAGATCGTCGGTATCTTCTATGCCAACCCGTATGAATATGCAACAAAGGCAGAGATGTACAGAGAACTTGTCATTGTCCATGAAGATCCTGATTTCCTGAATGAAGATCTGGATGAAGAAGACAACTGGTAATCATTAATGCAAATAAAGGATTCTTATGAACTTTAGTTCACAGGAATCCTTTTTCTTCTGTGATAAAGAAAAACAGAGAGGATCATCAGATCCCCTCTGCAGTATGTACGGATCAGAGAGCAGCGATCAGCTTTTCTACATTTTCCTTCTTTGTCATGAAGGAAGTAACGAAACGGATGATCTGGCTGTTTTCATCATATGGAGCCCACGGAGTATAAGCGAATTCCTTTGCCAGTTCTTCTGCCTTATCGTTGGGGATGATCGGGAACAGCTGGTTTGTTTCAGCTGCGAAAGCGAAGGCGTAGCCCTTTGCCTTGAAGCCTTCAGCTAACAGATCAGCCATTTCCATTGCATGTGCACATACAGTCAGATAGCGGTTGTCCTTGAACAGTTCTTCAAACTGGATACCTAGCATTCTGCCCTTTGCCAGCATACCTGTACGCTGCTTGATGTTGTAGCGGAAGTCCTTCTTCAGACTTTCCTTTGTGATAACAACTGCTTCACCGAACATCGCACCGCACTTTGTACCGCCGATATAGAATACATCGCACAGGTTAGCAAGTTCTTCCAGAGTCAGATCACAGCCCTTGGCTGTCAGACCATAACCCAGACGTGCACCGTCGATGAACAGCGGAACATCATGCTTTTTGCATACTTCGTAAAGAGCAGTCAGCTTTTCCTTGGAGTAGAGAGTACCGGATTCTGTCGGATAGGAGATATAGACAACACCGGGCTGTACAGTATGTTCGAAAGAAGCGCTTGCGTAATGATCGCAGATCAGCTTATCAACCTGTTCTGCTGTGATTGTGCCATCTTCGCTGTGGATTGTCAGACACTTGTGGCCGGCTGCTTCCAGAGCACCTGTTTCATGTCCGTTGATGTGGCCGCTGTCTGCACAGACAGCACCCTGATGATGCTTAAGCATAGATGTAATTACAGTAATATTTGCCTGTGTACCGCCAACCAGGAAATGTACTGCAGCATCTTCTCTGCCAATTGCTTTTCTGATCAGATTACGAGCGTTTTCGCAATGCGGATCTTCGCCGTAACCGATTGTCTGTTCTTCGTTGGAAGCTGCTAAAGCTGCCAGGATTTCAGGAATGCATCCTTCTACATAGTCACTATCAAAACGTATCATTTTTCTTCCTTCTTTCATTTTGCATATATAATATACATCACAAAGGAGAACAAGCGGATGAAAAAGAAGTTTATGCGCGGAGTTATGATTTTTACAATCCTTCTGGTTGTCTTATGCATGGCTCTTTCCGTTTTGAGATAGAAATGAAACGCTACAGCAGTAAAGATACGGAAATACTCGCAGAAATTCTGCGAAATGATGGGGTAATTTCCGTGCCTACAGATACAGTATATGGTGTATGTGCCCGTATGAGTTCCGTGAAGGCACAGGAGAACCTGAGAGATGTAAAGCATCGTCCGCTGACCAAGGCCTTTCCGATCATGTGCGCAGATGAAGCACAGATCAGAGAAATTGCCTATGTGGATGAACGTGCCCGGCAGCTGATCAGAGCCTTCATGCCCGGCCCTGTGACATTGATTCTGAATAAGAAGGAAGATATTCCGGATTATGTCAACGGCGGCATGGCAACGCTGGCAATCCGTATGGCGACCAGTCCTGCTTTAGAGGAACTGATCCGTCAGACCGGATGCCCTGTTTTTATGACCAGTGCAAATCAGAGTGGGGAACCGGTATGTACCAGTCTGGATGAGATTGAAAGATCATGTCCGACACTGAATGCAATGATGGAAGGAGATGTGTCCTTCGGGGAATCCAGTTCCATTATTGACTGTACACAGAAAGAAATCTGTATTCTCAGGCAAGGTCCTGTTACTATGAAACAGATTGAGATAGCTCTGTATCCTAAGGAGGTAGAAAATGCTTGATAAAGAATTGCAGGCCGCAATTGATCTTGAGGCCAAGAGACAGAGAAACAACATTGAACTGATTGCATCTGAGAATTTCTGTTCCAAAGCAGTCAGAGAAGCAGCAGGATCCATCCTGACAAACAAGTATGCGGAAGGATATCCCGGCAAGCGTTATTATGGCGGCTGTGTCAATGTCGATACAGTGGAAGAACTGGCAAGAAACAGAGCTTGTGCTCTGTTCGGTGCAGAACACGCCAACGTTCAGCCGCATTCAGGCAGCCAGGCTAACATGGCAGTATACTTCAGTGTACTGAAGCCCGGGGATAAGGTGCTGGGTATGAACCTTGCGGCAGGCGGTCATCTGACACATGGTGCCAAGGTTTCCTTCTCTGGTCAGCTCTATGATTTCACTGCTTATGGTGTAGATCCCGAAACAGAATGCATTGACTATGAAGAACTCAGACGTCTTGCTCTGGAAGTAAAGCCGAAGCTGATCGTAGCCGGTGCAAGTGCTTATCCGCGTGAAATTGACTTTGCCAAGTTCCGTGAGATTGCGGATGAAGCAGGTGCTCTGTTAATGGTGGATATGGCCCACATTGCCGGACTGGTTGCGGCAGGTAAGCATATGAATCCTGTTCCTTATGCAGACTTTGTAACAACGACAACACATAAGACTCTGCGCGGACCTCGCGGCGGTATGGTTCTGTGCAAGGAAAAGTATGCCAAGGCACTGGATAAGGCACTGTTCCCCGGTATTCAGGGCGGACCTCTGTGTCATATCGTTGCTGCTAAAGCTGCATGTTTCTACGAAGCAGCACAGCCGGAGTTTACAGAATATGTAGAACAGCTGATGAACAACTGCAAGGTACTGGCAGAAACACTGCAGGAAGAAGGCTATCGTCTGGTAACAGGCGGTACAGATAATCATC
>JAZUHS010000049.1:0-8861 GCA_045641845.1 Bulleidia sp.
TGTACTTAACTACACCATCACCATTGATATCGCCATTAGCTTCCTGATTGTAGATGATCATACCCTGGTAAGTACCTGAGTCTCTAGCATCTGCACCAACGTAGCACTGGTTTTCTGGATATTCGAAGCCATCCATTTCACGGTTGATGAATACAGTAGGGATACCTGCTTCAGCACATAAATCAGCAATGATTTCGCCTGAAGAAGTCTGTACTAAGTTAACGATCATAGCATCAACGCCTTCAGCGATGAATGAGTTAACCTGTTCTGTCTGAGTAGCCATATCATTAGCAGCGTCAACAACCTTAACTGTGTAATGAACATCGCTCTGAGAAGCATTCAGATCATCGAAGTACTTCTGGATGTCCTGACGATACAGAGTCATGAAGTTATCGTTGAAGTTGTAGATTGCAACACCAACGTTTACTTCCTTAGCACCTGTATTAGTAGCTGCGCCGCCACCATTGGAAGCGGGTGTAGAGCTGCAGGCAGCCAGAGACAGAGTCATAGCTGCAGCAGAAAGGAATGATACTACCTTTTTCATGATTTCTCCTTTTGGGTTTGTAAACCCTCGTTGTTTGATATTATTCTATTACCTGCCGAAAGCGCTTTCAACAGGTAATTTTCATAAACTGAACACAATTCTTAAGATCACGATTCATAGATAGAATATCTGCTTGCAGAATCAGAAAATCATGCAGCTTTCCGAAGCTCATCCCGCACGTACCTTTTCCACAACTCATGAAGAATCATAAAAGTATTATAATTATTGCTCTTTATTCATTTTCATGCAGCCAAGGCAACAGCTTTATGTACATATTTATGATCATGCAGATTCACCATCTTGTGTGATCGTTCATAAAAGTGCATGATTTCCCTTTGTATCTGAGCGGCACTGGGCAGCTGATCTGCATGTTTCTATCATGATTACTTCATAAGGTTGTTATTCCTGAGATAGAAATGATGATATTATGAGAGACGAAGAAATGCATAAGCAGGATATCTGCTGTATGCTGATCAATAAATATAAGGAGAAGTTGAAATGACTACACAAAAGCGCAGCTTTCTACAGGCCAATGTAGACTTTCTGAACGGCCCGATTCTGCAGTCGCTGATCATCTTTGCGGTACCGATCTTTATTTCCGCAATCTTCCAGCAGCTGTACAACACATGTGACACAATGATCGTCGGCAAGTTCCTGGGTGATAACTCCCTGGCAGCGATCGGTTCCTGTTCCGCCATCTTCGATCTGTTCGTCGGATTCGGCAACGGTATCGGCGGCGGTCTTGCTCTGGTTACAGGACGTGCCTTCGGTTCCGGTGACCGTGAGCTTCTGAAGAAATCCGTAGCTGCATCTATTGTGATCGGTGTTGTTTCTTCCCTGCTGTTATCTCTGATCGGCTTTATTACATTAAGACCTCTGCTGAATGTCCTGGGCACACCTGCTGAAATTCTGGAAGAAGCATACAGCTACATCATTCTGATCGCCGCCTTCCTGATTGTCATGTTTGCATACAACACATGTGCAGGTATGATGAGAGCAATCGGCAACTCCGTAATGCCGTTAGTCTTCCTGATCATCTCTTCCCTGTTCAACATCGCTCTGGATACAGCCTTCATCGGTTACATGAACATGGGTGTAAGAGGTGCCGCAATTGCGACAGTCATCGCTCAGGGTATCTCCGTACTGTTCTGTATCGTTTATATAAAGAAGAAAGTAGAAATCCTTGTTCCGGAAAAGAGACATTTCGAACTGGACAAGAAGCTCTATAAGGAAATGATCGCACAGGGCTATGCTATGGGCTTCATGAGTTCCATCGTTTCCATCGGTTCCGTCACACTGCAGCGTGGTATCAACCTGCTCGGTACAGAAACCATCGCCGGTCATGGTGTTGCAAGAAAGATCTACATGTTCTTCAATATGCCGTTCATTGCCATGGGTCAGTCTGTCTCTGCATTTATTGCTCAGAACAGAGGTGCTCAGCAGCCTAAGCGTATCGTCAAGGCTCTCAAGCAGGCATATGTATATTCCGTATGCGGTGCTGCCGTTGTTACACTGATTCTGTTACCCGGTGCAAGACCTCTGGTACAGTTCATCTCCAGTTCCACTGCTGATACAGTTGTAAATAACGCCACAAGATACCTGCACGTTGTAGGTCCCTTCTATGCAGTCCTCGGTATTCTGATGTCCACAAGATTTGCTCTGCAGGCGATTGGCGAAAAGGGCAAGCCGATCATCTCTTCCGTCATTGAATGTGTAAGCAAGATCGCCTGGGCCTTCATCTTCATCCCGATGTTCAAGTATGAAGCTGTAATCTGGTGCGAACCGCTGATCTGGTGCATCATGACAGTACAGCTGCTGTACTCCTTATGGACTAACAAGTACATCAAGGATGCCATGAAGGAAGCGTAAGCCTTTCACTCCATAATCAAAGCAAGGCCTTCGAAATGTGTTATATGCACATCCCGAAGGCCTTTTCATATACTCAGTTCAGCAGCCAGATCACAGCACCGATCGCATAGGCAATCAGAACTACGATCACTGCTACTATCGGAAGAATCTCCTTCTTCCCGAAAGTGAAGTTGTAGAAATCATATGCAGGATCTACCTTGCCATGATCAAGATGCCGGTAGATCTGTGTTACATAGAATACAGCATAGAGAATCGTCGGCAATACAGCAATATAAGTAGCACTGATCGAAAGACCGGTCCCTCTTTCAAAGAGAACAAAAGATAATAATGCCACAATCGGTACAACCCCATGGAAGAACAGATTGCTGTTGACGTACAGGAAGATCGGATGTTCAAACTGCGGTACAAGGAAGAACGCAGTTACAAGGAATGTAAGCATTACCGTCGATGTCCCCATCAGCTTGATCGTATAAACTGCCGAAGACAGTTCTGCTGTATAGCCCAGCAGCACACGTCCTTCCGCAATTGCCATGATCAGACTGCAGAAACCCATCAGAACATTTGAATCTATGGTATAGAAGCGGAACATTTTAAAACCCTCTGACTGGAAGGCTCCCTCTTCACTCATGAAGTTGAAATTTGTAAACATTGCATATGCCGAGAATGCGACCATAGCCACAATCAGACAGTTCAGCAGAAAAGATATCCAAAGCATACTCTGTTCTCCTTTTCATGCATTATTGCATATACATCATTGTGATTCATGTTCCATGCTTGCAGCTTAAGCGTATCTTTTTCTGCAGCTGATATAATGATATGCAAAAGGAGCAACCATGGTACGGCAGCTGACAAATCTACCCATACGTTCTGTATACATTTCCGAAAGAAAGAACATGTCGTTTGAGACAGATCCGATTCTGCTGATCTGCCGCAGAACACTGCTTCTGTTTTACCCGACTCCTTCTGATCTGAAACAGCTGGGGCGGCAGGCATGGGCAAGCGAAGTATCCACCTCGGGCATGTTAGCTGTATCCTCACGCTTTACCGGAAATACCTTCTTCAGGAAACCTCTTTCCCGCAAAACAATCGCTTCGATTCTGCTGAAGCATACATCAGATTCACTGCGTAAAACATGTCCAGACAGCCGTTTCTCTATTCCTTATTCTTCTTTGAACTGTACGGTACAGTACAGTGATCATAAACTGCAGATTCTAAGTCATGATAACATCATATTCATCACAACAGGACAGGACTGTTCTGCCTTGTTAACCACTCTGAAGGCATGCGGATTTACCGATGTTCAGAAAGCAAACTAAAAGACTGTCATCATACAGATATACTCTGCTGTATCCGTGTAATGACAGTCTTTTCATATTCTCAATACCACCTGTCTCTGCGTTGCAGTTCTTCTATTTCCATATAGGCATTGAACAGCTTCTCTTCCAGTTCCTTTTTGGTCATTTTATGAATTTCCTTTTTGAGATCATTCAGCCTCTGCTGTTCCTGTCTCTCCAGTTCTTTCTCACATTCCTTTATCTTGATCATATAACGATCAAATGCATCCGGCTTTGCAGCGATATACAGCGCAACCATATGTTTGCAGATAACCCTTCTGCCTTTAGCAAACTCACAGTCGCATGTTGATTTCCTAGGATGCTCTGCATCAATATGAACTACATACTCCTGCCTTCCAGAACCGGAGACAATCCCATCATATGTATACTCTCCGGTCGCTTTCCATTTCACTACTTTCTTTTCAGTATGATAATCTACACCTCTCCAGAAAGAAGCGTTGCTCGCTGATTCAAAGATCCCCATACGCTTATACTCCTTGCATATTATCGCCGCACACAGTCTGCAGAAGCCGCAAATCATTGTTTTCTTCTGCTGTCATCATCATTTTAACAAATATCAGCCATGCATCATGGATATAGAAAAGTGCAACTGCAGTTATCCTGTATGTTGCACTTACATGATTCTGTTAATCTGTTTCCTTTAATGTCCATCCGAACATCGGATAGATATGATCCAGCAGGTATCTTCCCATACCATCTTCATCACATGTGTAATCAGAGATAACCTTGGCACATGCCTTGGTATCATCTGTACCATTGAGCATGCATACAGAATGACCTGTAGTCTTCAGCATTTCATTGTCATTGGAAGTATCACCAAAGGAAATAACTTCATCCAGATCAATACCGAAATCTTCACAGTACTTCTTTACGGCAACACCCTTGTTTACACGCGGATCATTGAATTCCACAATGACAGACTGTGTCTTGTAGCCGATGTACTTATCACTGGGATGTTCATTGACCCACGCCTCGATCTTTTCCATGTCTTCCGGCTGATGCAGACGGAACATGATATTGGCAGATGCTTCCTTGCATAAGTCATCCTTGTCCTTAGCTACAATCAGCTGATTCTTGTTCTTCTTGCTGCTGGCCACAAGACGGGGAGATGCTTCCAGGGCAAAGTAGTCCTCACCAACATACAGGCAGGGAACAGCAGGCATCGGTTCCATCATATCTACAATCTCACGCAGTACCTCTGCAGGAAGCTGATAGAACTCCTGATATGTACCTGTAGCTGTATCGGACAGCTGACCGCCATTCATGCCGATAATGAAATCAGGATAGAAATCCAGATTCCACTGCTTCGGACGGGCACGCATGTGATCACCGATCGGACGACCGGAGGCAATACCGAACAGTACTCCTCTTGCATGCAGATCATTTAATACTTTACGTGTTACAGGCATGACTTCCTTGGCAGTATTGCACAGGGTACTGTCAATATCCGTAACAATCATCTTCAGATTCTTCATGTTATAGACTCCTTTTTTCACCATCAGTATTATACAGAAAACAGAAGAATTCTTCATTGCTGAGCGAAAGAAAAGACTCTCCATTACGAAGAGCCTCTTCACTGTTATCAGATCTTACTGCCTGCTTCAAAGCCATCCCATACTGCATTGAGAATGGTCTTAGCCTGCACAGCATCACCGATGACTTTAACTTCCTTGCCTGCAAACAGTTCAGATACTGGATCATCAGCTCTGAAGCCTACTGCGGAAATCACTGTATCAGCTGTCAATGTTTCTTCTGTGCCGTTTACTTCCACAACACAGCCTGTATCTGTAACTTCCTTAACAGTAGCATTTGTCATAACCTTGACACCATATTTTGCAAATTCCTGCTGAATCATCATCATGTTCGGCAGAGGTGCAGGGATACCGGAAGAAAGGATTGCCGGCAGTGCTTCGATCACTGTAACTTCCTTGCCGTTCATTGCATGTTCCATAGCAATTTCGCAGCCTACCAGACCACCGCCGATGACAATGACCTTATCACCGACGCTAGAAGGATTATGGATTGCATCCAGAGAAACAACAGCCTTATCCAGAGCCTTGATCATCACCGGCTTGGAACCTGTTGCGACGATCACTGCGTCACATTCAATCTCTGCGACATTCTCTGCTGTCACAGGTGTATTGAGCTTTACTGTAACACCTGCTTCCGCAAGTTCTCTCTTATACCAGTCATTCAGCTGTCTGATTTCCTTCTTGAATTCATGTGCACCTGCTTCAATCAGATGTCCGCCCAGATGATCGGATGCTTCATAGACAGTAACAGCATGACCTCTCTGTGCCGCAATACGGGCTGCTTCCATACCGGCAGCACCACCGCCAACGACAACTACCTTCTTTGCTGTTTCAGCAGGAGTAATTACATTGTCAAGTTCACGGCAGCACTGCGCATTGACTGCACATCCGGCAATCTGACCCATGAAGATACGGTTCAGACAGCCCTGGTTGCAGGCGATGCAGGGTCTGATTGTATCAGCCTTATCCGCAAATACCTTCTTAGGCAGATAAGGATCAGCCATTGCGGGTCTGCCCAGTGTAACGGCTGTATAAAGACCGGCTTCTACACCTTCAGCACATGCATAAGGATCGTTCATACGACCGCCGCAGATAACAGGAACGGATACATGGGGAGTAAACTGTGCAACGATATCCTTCATGAAGTTCTGCGGCATGTACATCGGGGGACATGCATAGTAGAAGGAATCATAGATACCTGTATCTACATTCAGAACATCATAGCCATAGGATTCCAGCTTCTTGCCGATTTCGATTGCTTCTTCAATTGTTCTGCCCTGTTCATTGGAACCATCCAGAGTACCCTGGTTCAGATCAGAGATGAACTGCTTCAGAGAGAAACGCATGGATACAGGATAATCTGCACCGCATTCTCTCTTGATACCTTCGATAATCTCTCTTGCACATCTTAATCTGCCATCGAGATCACCGCCGTATTCATCTGTTCTCTTGTTTGTAATTGCCATTGCGAACTGGTCTAACAGATAGCCCCAGTGCATTGCATGTACTTCGATGCCATCAAAGCCTGCTTCCTTGGCCAGCTTGCATCCTTCGATGAACTGACGGATCTTAGCCTGGATTTCTTCCTTTGTCATTGCTGTAGTCAGACCTGCAGGATTGCCGAACGGCGCAACTGCAGAAGGAGTCTTCTGGCCTGCCGCATTACGGCCAAAGCCCATACTGATCTGCTGGAAGATCACAGAACCTTCGGCATGAACTGCATCTGTCATTCTCTTTCCTGTTTCCAGGAACGCTTTCTTATGAAGCAGAATGGAATTGGGATTGTAGTCAACTTCTACGTCAACGGACATGGCACCGACAATCAGAAGACCGAAGCCGCCCTTTGCACGTTCTGTCATGTATGCAATAAAGCCATCTGTGAAACCACCTTTTTCGGCATCATATTCCAGAATTGTGGTAACCGGTGAAAATGCGTATCTGTTGGGAACTGTTAAAGATCCGATCTGATACGGCGTGTTCAGAATAGATAAAGTCATTATTTTGAGCTCCTTTTCCTGATTTGATTATAACAGAACAGCGATTCTCCCTTTGTGCACGTGCAATGAAAAAAGTGCGGTAAACAGCATATGTTTATCGCACTCATTCACTTAGTTACTGACTTGATATACAGTGATCAGATATCCAGTGCTGCATGATAGCCCCAGTATACAGCATTGGTGATTGTAGATACTCTAGCGGCATCACCGATGACGCGTACAAACGGTGCGCAGTCCTGCAGCTGTTCCACAACGTCTGTGCGGGAGCGCTGACCCAGTGCACAGATGACGCTGCTGCCGGGTACGAGTACTTCGTTTCCTTCCGGATCTGCACAGACAACGCCTTCAGCAGTTACCTTCAGAGCTTTATAGCCTGTATGCACTGTGACATACTTATCGATTTCCTTCAGCATCAGCGGTCTATGGCGTACATTGGCATCCGGTGCAAGCATATCTCTCATTTCCACCAGATGTACATTTCTGCCTTCCATTCCAAGGTGGATTGCACATTCACAACCGGCCAGACCCCCGCCCATGACGACAACATCGTTGCCGACCTTTGCGGATTCCTTATAGTAGTTGTTTACGATCACAACATTCTCACCATCAAGTCCGGGAATCGGAGGCACCAGAGGTGTGGAACCTGCCGCAATAATCAGAGCATCTGCAGCTTCCTTCTCTGCATATTCCTTTGTTACTTCTGTATTCAGACGGATTTCAACACCGGCATCCTTCGCCAGCTTTGCATACGTACCTGCTAACTGATACATCTCATACTTGAAGGACAGTGCCTGTTCAGACTTCAGAATACCGCCCAGTTCGTTTTCCTTTTCACAGAGAATCACCTGATGTCCTCTCTTAGCTGCAGTATAAGCCGCATACAGACCGCCGGGACCTCCGCCGACAACCAGCACCTTCTTCTTTTCAGGTGCAGGATAAATCGTATCGCCTTCGCATTCACGGCCGATAATCGGATTGACTGTGCATCTTCTTGTGGAAGTCGCAGCACGTTCTGCCATACATGTAAAGCAGCGCAGGCAGCGTACGATATCTTCATCCTTGTTGGCCATAACCTTGTTAGGAAGGCAATGATCTGCCAGCAGAGCTCTGCCCATATATACAATATCTGCTTTGCCGGAAGCGATGATCTCTTCCATCTGGGCAGGATCGTTCAGACCGCCGATGGTAGCGACAGGCTTGGATACATGTTTCTTGATCTCAGCTGCCAGATATACATTTCTGCCATGTTCTGTAAACATGGAAGGATGTGTAATACCAAATGTCTTCTGATATGTACCGGCAGAAACATGAATGATATCGCAGTACGGTTCAATTTTCTGTGCAATACGTACACCTTCATCAATGTCATAGCCGCCTTCACAGAATTCAGCACCGGACATACGGAATTCAATCGGGAAGAACGGTCCGACTTCCTTGCGGATTGCTGTCAGAATTTCAATAGCCAGACGGCATCTGTTTTCCAGACTTCCGCCGTACTGATCTTCACGATGATTGAATAAAGGAGACAGGAACTGATTGATCAGCCAGCCATGACCGCCGTGAA
>JAZUHS010000050.1:0-10701 GCA_045641845.1 Bulleidia sp.
GAACGACATGGCTACGATCCGACTTGTTCGTTAACGGTCAGATGAGAGTTTCCGGTAACATTTCCAAGGGTTCCGATATGCGTTATCTGATCGGACCGGAAAAGCACCAGTAATTCGGTACTGTTCCAGACTCGGATATAAACTGAAAGCGGTCTGTAACTGCAGCGATGCAGGACAGATCGCTTTTTTCTGTTTCAGCAGAATTATCTGTATAATTAGTGCAGAGAATTGATGAGGAATAAATATGCTTCATGTAGGTAAGAATACAATCAAGACAGTCATTGCCTTACTGGCCAGTCTGTTTCCCTTTATTGTCCTGATCGGACTGAATCATCTGCTGGGGTTCAATGAACTGCCATCTGTTTATGTTACAAGCAAAGAGTTCTGGTATGTACCCACCAACTGGTATACACCGTTCTTTGCAGGTATCGCTGCCATCTATGCGATGAGCCCGAATGTCGCTGCTTCACGCAAGCAGGCGAATATCCGCAGTATCGGTTCTGTCATCGGTGGCTACTGGGGTTATGCGGTATTCATGATTTTCACACTGCTGTTTCCAAATGCCGTAAAGGGATATGTCAGCTACTATGTGCCGCTGTTTATCATTACAGCTTTAGGTATTGTGCCGCTGATGAAGATGATCCGCATGTTCAGGATTCCGCAGGCCGGCTTCATTACAGGATTAACATATCTTGCCGTATGTATTTCCATCCGCAATGGCGGTATGGGACCGCTGCTGTTTACAACCAATCGTGTATTATCCACAGTCATTGGTGTAAGTATAGCTGTCTATGTCAGCACCTATCCTCACTTCCGTAAGAAGCATCAGGAGATTCTGTTCATCAGTGCCCTGGATGGTGCTTTGTATGATCAGAATGAGGAAATCAATGAACATTGCTTGCATCGTTTAAGTGATTTCACTCACTTCGGTGTGAACTTCACCTATCTGACTGAAGAACCGATTACCTGCCTGCGCAGTGATCTGAAGGATGTGAAGATTACAAAGCCTGTCATTGTTATGGATGGAGCGGCTGTTTATAAACCCGGGGAAGGCTATGATGAGATCTGTACAATGCACAAAGGTACAGAACAGAAGATACGTACACTGCTGGCAGAGTATGATGTACATGCCTTCAGCTATGTCTTCAATGAACATCATCTGTTTGGCTACTATGATGTCTTAAGCAATGAAGCAGAGCGCAGCTATTATCAAAGACACGATCAGGCGCTGATGCCTATGGTCAAGGCTGCTGTTCCTGCAGATCTTGATGTAACGGAAATGATTGCAGTCATTCGAAAGGATCAGCAGGCAGAACTTCTGAAGGATTTATATAAGATCAGTGAGATCTCTGTTCATCTCAATGAAGATGGTCTTCCTGAAGGCTATGTTTCCGTACATATGACAGACATTCATGCTCAGCCGCACCATGCCTTTGAAAAGGCAGGTCTGTACTACGAGAAGCTGGTTGTCATCGGCGGCAGTGAAGAAGATATCGGATTGATGAAAATGGCAGATCGTGCCTTATGTCTGCGCAGTGCTCCTGCACCTGTTCGGGCCTGTGCTTCTCAGATCATCGACAGCGATGCACCGGAGGCGCTGCTGGAAGAGGTAAAGAAGATTTTCTTCAAAGGATTATAAATGAAAACAACGGCTTCCCGAACGGGAGGCCGTTGCTGTTAAAGCAGAGTAAGCTTTTCTTCTTTGTGGCTCTTAATGTACTTTGTCCACTTGATGTAGCCGTAGGTTGTATTTGTGATATAACCAAGCTTCAGGATCAGCAGTACATACTGACCGGAGATGATGTTGATGACTGCTTCAAGAATGGCACAGAGATACCATGCGATCCACTGTTCTCTGAAACGGAACAGAATGAACAGACCATTGGCAACGCCTACTGCAGAAGCACATGCATCAATGTAGATGACTGCAGTTTCCAGCAGTTCGTTATTGCCGAAGAAGTCTGTCTGGATGTTCAGACCGCTGATGAAGTAACCGACAACAACTGTCCAGATTACAATACCGAGAATCACCAGTGCTTCCTGATAACCGGTTAATGTTCTGACCTTGGTCAGTTCATCTTCTGCATCATCCTTGTGCTTTGTCCAGTTGATATAGCTGATGATATCAATCGGCAGCCAGAAGAACAATGTAGTAACCATCGTTGCGAATCTGTACATCAGTACGATGCAGATGGCAATCTCAGTGATTTCTACAAGTACCGATACAAGGAAGTTGTATCTGGACTGCTTGGAGATCAGCAGTTCACAGAGGATATTGAGGAATGTATCCAGTAAGTACAGCAGCATAATGACAATGCCGTTGACACCGTTTGCACTTTCCTCCGGGAACAGTACCGAGAAGATGGTTGCCAGTACCATGATCGACAGGAACCAGCATTTTTCATAGGTCGTGAAGAATTTCGAGTACAGCGTCATAACCAGAACGGATATGAGCAGAATCAAAGATGAGATACCGAAGTTGAATACCGGGGCATAGTCATCGGAGACTACCTGTGAATAAACACTTCTGATTTCTTCGTCACCGGGGTTTTCGTGATCGAAGAACAGTGAGACTTCATTTTCCGTCTGATATTCGTAGGCTGTAATGGTTTCTGTTTCCAGTTCCTCATAATCTTCATAGGAGTAGGAGAGTATCATCGACTTGTCTTCGTTGACATAGACGACATCACATACTGTGGAATCTTCATCATAATCTTCCAGAGATTCATCTCTGGTCATTTCGAGAGTGCCGATATACTGCAGTGTACCGGTGTAGGAGTTTACTTTATTGAACCCGAATGCGAAAGAGAATACAGAGGCAACCAGCAGTGCTGCTGAAATCATGAATTCCGCAGTTCTGAGTTTCTTGCCGGGTTCGATGTATTCTTTGATGGATTTGAACATAATACCTGCCTTTTCTAAAACCCGCAGGCACTATTATATCCAAATCATGAACAAAGTCTTAACTTTATGACCATATTTGCATCGAAAAGCATGCATGAAAAAAAGCTGTGACCCCTGGGATAAGGAGGGAGGGATCACAGCCGTGGGAAAGCGTATTACTTGCCGCAGACGATCTTGGCAGCACGACGGCCGAATGTCATAGTACGACCGCAGGCAAGACCTGTGAACAGGTTCGGATATGTCATACCGAACATACCGCCTGTACCGTCACCTGTTGCATACAGACCTTCGATCGGTGTTCCGTCAGGACGGATAACCTGCATGTCTGTGTTGATACGTACACCGGACAGTGTTGTCAGATGCCATGCACCTGTACGGATGCCGTAGAAAGGAGCTGTATCAACAGGAGTCATACGATGAGCTTCCTTACCGTAGTCTTCATCGACGCCCTTTGCACACAGTTCGTTGTAACGCTTAACGGAAGCAACGAAGTTATCTACCGGAATGTTCAGCTTTTCAGCCAGTTCTTCCAGAGTATCTGCCTTCTGCAGGTAGCCTGCTTCCATCAGTTCTTCATTCTTGCCCCATACGAAGGAGTAAGGCATGTTGGACAGTGCGCCGTTAGGGAACTTGAACAGACGGCAGCAGCCGACTTCGTCAAACTGTTCGCAGTACTTTTCGTTGTTTGCATCGAAGATGTCGCAGTATGTATGACCAGGCTGCATTACCATGCTGTGCAGCATGAATTCATAAGGACCGGATTCGTTGCAGAAACGCTTGCCGTTCAGGTTAACCTTCAGGAAAGGCTGTTCACCGAACCAGAACCACTTGCCGTTTGTCTGGTAGCCGGCTGTTTCTGTAGGCAGACAGCATGCACGGTTGAACATCATGGATGCATGTACAGGGTTCAGCGCAGCGCCGGCCCACATCATAGCCTTGATACCGGAGCCATCGCATGTAGAACCTAAGGAGTAGTTGATCTTCATATCCAGAGTTTCAGGCTGCAGAGCCTTCAGCATCTGTGTATTTGTAGCATAGCCGCCGGAGCACATGATGATACCCTTGGAAGCATTGATACGGATGTACTTGCCATCAGCATCCTGAGCAATGATGCCTGTAGCCTTGCTGGAAGCATCCTGTTCAATCTTGACCAGCTTAGTGGACATCTTCCATTCAACACCATACTTATCGCAGTAAGCCTTGAATGTGGAGTTTGTGGATACTTCGTTCTTTGTACCCTGTTCTGTCTTGTGCGGAGAATGACCTGTCGCATAAGCCTTATCACGGCCGGGGTCGTTCAGGTTGCCTACGCCGCCTTCCAGAGACATGAACCAGTCGCCTGTGGATTCCATCAGATCTGTCAGCCAGTCTACCATTTCACCGGATTCATTGATCCATACCTTGATCAGGTCGGAATCTACATAACCTGCGCCATAGCGTACGATATCCTGCAGAGCTTCGATCTTGTCGATGGCAAATTCAGGATATTCCTTGATTGCTTCAATCTGCAGCTTGGAGTCAATAGCACCGATATCTTCACGGATACCTGTAGGATTTTCATTGCGTTCAACAACGAGAACCTTAGCGCCTTCTTCAGCAGCAGACATTGCTGTGATCCAGCCGCCTGTACCGCAGCCGACAACCAGAACTTCTGTATCAACTGTTTCAGTGATTTCGGATTCAGCGATTTCAGGAGCTTCACCAAGCCAGTCAGAGGATGTTTCTTCCTTGCTGTTAACAGTTACAGTTGTACCTGTAGCCTGGGATACGCAGTCAGCTGCAGCCAGCTTGATTGCATCAGTTGTTACAGTAGCACCGGAGACAGCATCGACATCAATTGTCTGGCCATCCATGATTGCCTTGGCGATATCTTCGCCGATTGCACCGCCAATGCTGGGTGTTTCGCCGGAAACATCAATCTGAACATCAGTGATTTCTGTTTCGGAGAATGTCATAGTAACCTTGACATCACTTGCGATACCCTTGGCGGAAGAAGAGTAAGTACCGGGTGTGTACTTAGCCGCAGAACCTGCAGAAGGTGCAGGAGCGGATGCTTCCTTTGTGCATCCTGCGAGGGCACCTAAAGCAGTCAGGCCTACAGCACTGGCAGCCATGCCCTTGAGGAAGTCACGACGTGTAACATTTTTAGTCATAATTATTCCTTTCTTTTATAACTACCATGAAATTATCTCATCTCGTTTCTTGTATCCATATTTCAAATAAATTATGATTACATTAAGGTAAACCTTAATGTGGAGGTGCTTATGTATAATCATCAGCTGGATACGTTTGTGGTTGTAGCAGAAACAAAAAGCTTTGCGGCTGCAGGCAAGAAACTCTATATTTCTTCCAGTGCTGTCTTTCAGCAGATCGCTGCTCTGGAAAAGAATCTCGGAATCTCTCTGTTTGATCGTTCCGGGAAAACACTGAAACTGACAGAAGCCGGAGAATATCTGTACAATGAAGCACCACGTATCAGGGACTGGGACAGCGTCGTCAGAGCGCATATGGATCAGCTGAAAATGGGCGATAATAAAACCCTGCGTATTGGCGTTCCCAAGATGCATAAGAGCAGATGCTTTTATGAACTGTGGGCCCTTTACAGTGCTGAGAATCCGCATTGCCGTATTCAGTTTGCAGAGCCTGGGGCATCGGAGATGATGCAGATCTTTGCGGAATATGAAGCTATGGATCTGGTGGAATTCATTGATATCAATGCACCTTGGCAGAAAAACAAGCATTTTCTTGAACTTGGCAGCTGCCGGATGATCTTCGGTGTACCGCTGAATAATCCACTGTCGCAGAAATCCGTCATTACCTTTGCGGATATCGCTGGGCAGACGATCTACTATAACAATTATGCTTTTGCTGAACGCTCCGACGAGATTTCTGTAAAGCTAAGAAAATACGGCGCAGCAATTGTGAATGCCTCTACCTATAGTTCAGCGCTGCTTGATCAGTGTGCAGTAGATGGCTCACTCATTGTTATCCCGGAATGTTCCGCTTCCATGCATCCGATGATCCGTCCTGTTGCAATTGACTGGGATGTTACGGTACCTTATGGCTTCTTCTATTCCGATGAAGCAGATCAGGGTGAAAATTCATTTATCCGTTTTGTTCACAAAAAACTCGAAAGCGGGGAATTTGTGCTGGATTTCTCATGATTAAGACATTTAGGAATAGCTAAATGTCTACAAACACAGATGCAGTATCATGCCTGCCGGAAGGTCGTGACATTTCCATTTCAGATAGATATACATATAATAGTTATGTTGAAAAGGGGAGACGAATGGTATCAATCAAAGACATTGCCAGAGAATTGAATATGGCTGTATCCACAGTTTCCATGGCATTGAATAACAATGAGAAAATTGCTGTGAAGACAAGGGAACTGGTACAGGAAAAGGCTCGTGAAATGAAATACGTAAAGAGCGGAGCTGCTCTGGATCTTCAGAAGAAAAAGACGAATCTGATTCTGCTGGTTCTGCATGATGCATCACGTTCATTCTTTTCCAATGTCATCCGTGAATGTCAGAGCAAGGCTTCTGAACTTGGTTATGATTTCATTATTTCCACTACTTATGGCGGCCATACCGGTACTGCCGAAAAGTTCATTCGTGAACGTCGTGCAGATGCTGCAATTGTGTATACAAAAACAATTGACGATGAAATTCTGAAGGCCTGTGCATCCGAGAGCTTTCCGATCTTTGTTCTGGGACACGGAGCAGGGGAAGAGAATCCGTATGTACGCAGTTTTGCTTATACAAAAACAACAGAGCCTCTGGATACATGCGAATATCTAATTGCCAAAGGCCATCGCCGCATCGGCTTTGTTAAAGCCTTCCATGATTCCTACGGTACGATCCGCTCACTGGCAGGTTTCCGCAAGGCAATGGAAAATCATGGCCTGGCTGTGGATGAATCACTGATCTTCGATGCTGCCGGCAACTACAAGGAAGATGGTTATCGTGTTACAGAGGAAAAGATCCTGAGCCGTATTGATGATATGGATGCAGTTATCTATTCCAACGATGATATCGCCATTGGCGGTATGCAGTGTTTCAATGATCATGGCGTTGTGATTCCTGATCAGCTTTCCGTCATCAGTAAGCACAATATACCGGCTTCAGCTCTGACAAATCCGCCGTTAACAACTTCTACGGCAAAGTCAGACTATTCAAATTATTATGATGATCTGGTACAGCTGCTGAGTTCCTATATTGAAGGAAAGCCGGATGCACGGCTGGAAAAGAAGCTGGCAGATAAACAGGATGAGGCAGTCATTGTTGAAAGACAGACGGTCAAAGATCTGAATCATACAGAATAAGAGTGTGAATCACTCTTTTTCTTTTAAATATAATTGAAACGTTTCAAATTTTTATTGACAACGCTTACAGTGATGGTAATATACAGATGTTGAAACGTTTCAAAACTTTTGAGGGGAGGTGTTATCCTTGAAAGCAGTAATGTTAATGTACGATACATTAACCCGCAATTATTTACCTAACTACGGCTGTGACTTTACAGTCATGCCCAATTTCAGACGCCTGGCAGAACGTTCTGTAACGTTCGACGAGTTCTATGGGGGCAGTATGCCCTGCATGCCGGCGAGACGTGAACTGCACACGGGCTGCTATAACTTCCTGCATCGCGGATGGGGTCCTCTGGAACCGTTCGATAATTCCTGTATGGAAGCATTAAGTGCGAATGGAATCTACACACATCTGGTGACAGACCATAGTCATTACTTCGAAGACGGCGGCTGCACTTACCACGGTCGTTACGACAGCTGGGAAGGCTTCCGCGGTCAGGAGGGTGATCGCTGGGCACCTCGACGTATGGCAGATCTTACTCTGAATGAATGCAGTCTGAATAAGAAGAATATTTCCGCAGTGCAGCACCTCGCCAACCGCAGCCGTATTCTGACAAAGGAAGACATGCCCAGCATTCAGACGGTGACTGCCGGTCTGAGTTTCCTGGATGATCACCATGACAAGGATGACTGGTTTGTCCAGATCGAATGCTTTGATCCTCATGAACCGTTCTATGTACCGGATGAATACAGAAAGCTGTATGACTGCTGCGACAGCAGACAGGCATTCAACTTCCCTGCATATGGTCCGGTCGAAAACAAGTACACAGAGGAGCAGATCAAGGATATGCGCAAGGAATACTGTGCGCTTCTGACAATGTGTGATGAGCAGCTGGGAAGAGTTCTGGATACCTTTGACCGCTATGATCTCTGGAAGGATACGATGCTGATTGTGAATACAGATCACGGTTTCTTCCTGGGCGAACATAACTTCATCGGCAAGAATTTCCCGCCCATGTATGATGAGGTGATTCATACTCCCTTCTTCATTCATGATCCCCGCTCCTGTCACGATGGCGAAAGAAGACAGTCCCTTGCACAGACCATCGACATCGTCCCGACATTAATGAATTACTTCGGCGTTGAACCGTTCGCAGATATGGACGGCAGAGACCTGGCAGGTGTCATTGAAAATGACACACCGGTACATGAAACCATTCTCTATGGTGTACATGGCGGTCAGGTCAATGTCTATGATGGAAAGTATGTGTACATGCGTTCTGCGACCAGCACTGAAGCCAAAGCATATCACATGACATGGATGCCCACGAATATGAGAGGTTTCTTAACTAAGGAAGAACTCAATGGGGCAGAACTGGTCAATGGCGGCAGGTATACACACGGCAACATTGTCGCAAAGATTCCTGCAGCACATACCATGGGTTCCATGTTCAGATGGCCGGATATGCTCTACAACAAGAAGGAAGATCCTTCTCAGACACATAACATCACTGATGAAAAGCTCGTTGCTGTCATGACGGAAAAGCTTGTAAAAGCAATGAAGGAAGCAGATGCTCCGGACTGGCAGTTTGAGCGACTTGGATTATCTGAATAATCATTTAAGGAGAATATTATGAATTCTGATTCCGTAAGCAACTTTATGCAGGATAAGCTGATTCCTGTAATCAGTAAGTTTACAAATCTTCAGTTCGTTAAGTGCATGCA
Source organism: Bulleidia sp. (assembly GCA_045641845.1). Classification (GTDB taxonomy): domain Bacteria; phylum Bacillota_I; class Bacilli_A; order Erysipelotrichales; family Erysipelotrichaceae; genus Bulleidia. The sequence continues at coordinate 8,942 of JAZUHS010000050.1, forward strand.
GCAGGGTATCGTTGCCTGCACAAACGCTACAATGATCGGTGCCATCTTCATGCTTCTGATGATGCCTCCGTTCCCCGCAAGTGCCACAGGCGCATTCGTTGAAGCATGGAGAAACTTCGCTGCAGCTAATGCCGGCATTCTGAATCTGGGTTATACACTCGGTCTGAATGCTGCAGGCTTCTATATCGTCATCGGTATGGTAAATGCTATCTGCCAGGAAGAACATGCTCCGATCGTTAATAACATGGTTCTTGCAATTATGTCCTTCTGCGTACTGCAGTGCTCTCTGCTTGAAGGCGGCGGCCTGGATATTGGTTTCTGGGGTGCCAAGGGTATGATGGCTGCAATCGTTATCGGTTATTGCGTACCTAAGATCAACATCCTCTTCAAGCGTCATGGCATCAAGATCAAGATGCCTCCGACAGTACCTCCGTTCATTTCCGAACAGCTGGAAGAAATCTTCTCTTCCATGGGTACTATGGCTGTTGTATTCCTCGTAAAGATTCTCTTCGATATGGCCGGTACTAACCTGGGTGCTGCGATCAATGGTCTGTTTGGACCTCTGTTCTCTGCTTCCGATACACTGGCTGCTGTTATGTTCTACTGCATCTTCGTACGTGTTCTGTGGTTCTTCGGTATCCATGGTAATAACGTAGCCGGTGCTGTAGTTAACCCGATCCTCTCCGCTAACCTGGTTGCCAATGCTGAAGCAGTGGTTGCCGGCGGCAAGCCTACAATCATCTTCAACGGTGCATTCCAGAACTGGACAACACAGGGTATCCTCTTCATCGTTATCGCTATGATCATTGTTGCCAAGAGTGAACAGCTGAAGGCTGTATCCAAGGTTTCCCTGGTACCTGCTCTGTGCAATATCGGTGAACCGCTGACATTCGGTCTGCCTCTGGTACTGAACTTCGATATTCTCATTCCTTATCTGATCGTATTCGGTCTTTGCGGCTTCACACCTTACATGGCATGCAAGCTTGGTCTGATGAACATTCCTTATGTATCTGTACCGTTCACAATTCCGGCGATCATCAAGGTATTCCTGATGTCCATGGACTGGAGAGCAGTTGTTGTATATCTGGTTAATGCTGTTGTATGCGTACTGATCATGATCCCCTTCCTGAAGAAGTACGATGCAAAGCTCTGTGCACAGGAAGCTGCTGCAGCTGAAGAAAACTGATTTACCCGATAATAAAAGGAACTGGTTATGAAAACTCTTGTGATTATTCTCAAGGCAGTCTCCATTCTTGCCATGGCATGGCGAGGAGCTGTACTGCTGAAACTGAAAATGGAAGATCCGGCAGCGAAGCTGAAATTCGATCTGATCTCTACACTGGAAGTCGCCACAGGCTTTGGTTTAGCACTGGTCGGATGGCTGGCTGTACTGGATGAAACAACCTATGTATTTACTGCCGGTCTGAATGCATTGGCAATCGTTCTGACAGTGACACATAACTTCCGTATCATCGTGGCAGGTGATCGTAAGATCATGATTGCTATGAAGATCTACAGTTTAAGAGAAATCAAGGGAATCAAAGCCGGCCGTTTCACTCTGTATGTTCTGACAAAGACAAACGACAGGATCAATGTACTGGTTCCTTTAACAATGAACACAGTGCTTCAGAAAATGAAGTATCTGAAATAAAAACTCGTAAACTATCCCTTTCTTAAGAAGATGCTGTATACCGGCATCTTCTTTCTATTTTGGTTATAAACAAAAGTTAAGTACTGCATAAATAACGTGTATTAGCCTT
>JAZUHS010000051.1:0-17869 GCA_045641845.1 Bulleidia sp.
GAAGTCCTATGATAACTACTGGGAAATCGGCGAAGGCCCCTGCGGACCTGACTCTGCAATCTACTATGAGAGAGGTCCTGAATTCGATCCTGACGGAATCGGTGAAGATCTGTTCTTCAAGGCAATGGAAAATGACCGTTATGTAGAAATCTGGAACAACGTATTCTCTCAGTACAATGCTCAGGAAGGTGTAGACCGCAAGGACTACAAGGAACTGCCGCAGAAGAATATCGATTCAGGTATGGGTCTGGAACGTCTGACATGTCTGGTACAGGGCGGTGAAACAAACTTCGATACTGACCTGTTCCTGCCTGTTATCCGTGCTACAGAAGGCTATGCAAAGTATCCTTACTCCGAAAGAGAATATAAGATGGCTTACCGTGTCATTGCCGACCATGTACGTACAGTTACATTCGCAGTTGCGGATGGTGCCATGTTCTCCAATGAAGGCCGCGGCTATGTATTAAGAAGAGTTCTGAGAAGAGCTGTCCGCTACGGCATCAAGCTCGGCATTGAAGGCGCATTCATGTACAAGCTGGTTAAGATCGTTGCCGACAACATGATCGACTTCTATCCTTACCTGCAGGACAAGGTTGCTCTGATCGAACGTCTGGTCAAGAATGAGGAAGATTCCTTCCATAAGACACTGGCTAATGGTGAAAGCCTGCTGAATGAAACTCTGAAGGAACATGCTGATACTAAGCTGCTGCCCGGTGAAGTTGTATTCAAGCTGTACGATACATACGGCTTTCCCCGCGAACTGACAACTGAAATTGCTCAGGAAGCAGGATATACAATCGATAACGAAGGTTTCGAAAGAGAAATGGCTGCCCAGAAGCAGCGTGCAAGAGATGCCCGCGGCGATCAGCAGTCCATGCATGGTCAGTCCGCTGATCTGATGAACTTCACTGAAGAATCTGTATTCACAGGCTATACAGATACTGCATCCTGCGGCAAGGTCATCGGTCTGTTCAAGGATGGCGTTCAGGTTGATGAACTGGATGGCGAAGGTGATGTCATCCTGTCCGAAACATGTTTCTATGCTGAAAGCGGCGGTCAGTGCGCTGATACAGGCAAGCTGTGGAATGAAGTATTCAAAGCTGATGTAACAGATGTACAGAAGGCTCCTCACAAGCAGCCGATGCATCATATCGAAAATGTAGAGGGTACTCTGCATGTCGGCGATACTGTCGAAGGTGCTTACGATTATGAAGCACGTCAGAAGACAAGATCCAACCATTCCTCTCTGCACCTGCTGCAGGCTGCACTGAAGGAAGTTCTGGGCGATCATGTTGCTCAGGCCGGTTCCTACAACTGCCCTGAATATGCTCGTTTCGACTTCACACATTTCGAAAAGCCTACAGATGAACAGCTTAAGACAGTTGAACGTATCGTCAATGAACAGGTAGCTAAGGGCAATGCCATCACAACTGAAGTTCTCAGCATCGAAGATGCCAAGAAGACAGGCGCTACTGCTCTGTTCGATGAAAAGTACGGTGATACCGTCAGAGTCGTATCTATGGGTGAATTCTCCAAGGAATTCTGCGGCGGTACACATGCTTCCAATACAGCTGATCTGGGTGTCTTCAGAATCGTTTCCGAAGAATCTGTCGGTTCCGGTGTAAGACGTATTACATGCGAAACAAAGATGAAGGCTTATGAAACATTCAAGCATGAAGAAGAATATCTGGAAGAAGCTGCAGCTCTGCTCAAGATGAAGAACTGGGAAGGTCTGCATGAAAAGATCCAGAAGCTTCTGGAAGAAAACAGCGCTCTGAAGAAGGAAATCGCTGAAGCAAATTCCAAGGCAATGCGTGCTGAAGCAGAAGCTATGCTGGCTAAGGCTGAAAACATCAATGGCATCAATGTTCTGTTCCTGCAGCTCAAGGACAAGGACAATGGTTCTCTGAAGGAATATGCTGAAACTCTGAGAAACAAGATGCAGGATGGTTTCGTCTTCCTGTCCAATGAAGCAAACGGCAAGCTGACATTCGTATGCGCAAGCTCCAAGGCAGCAATTGCCAAGGGCTACAAGGCTGGTGACATCGTCAAGGCTGCTGCCCAGGCTGCAGGCGGCAACGGCGGCGGACGTCCTGACATGGCTCAGGCCGGCGGTAAGGATGTAAGCAAGGCTGCTGATGCAATCGCTGCGGCAAAGGCTAAGCTCAACTGATTATTCCAAGTAACTCTATGGGGTCTGCATAAAAGGCAGATCCCTTTTTCTGTATGGTCTTAACAGCTGATCATGTAGAATATGAGCATAAGGGGGAAAGGGCATGATCAGAAAGAGTTATCTTGCAATCGTCGGCGGATTGTTTCTGCTGTGGTATTTCGGCATGTATTTTCTTATGCATACACTTCAGAGTACGCTGATTCACCCGATCTCCGGCAGTGATATTCATGCCATGGCCATTGTTGTATGGATGGTAACGATCAATGTCCGCATTGTCGGACGCAAAGAGAGAAGAATTCTGACATGCATGTGCATGGCGATGCTGATGCTGATCATGCTGCAGATGGTGAAATACCATCTTGTTTCGGAAACGGATCAGGCTGCGGAGGTGCTGTGGTATCTGTACTATGTACCGACATTGATGATTTCGTTGTTCTCCATGGCTGCGGCCCGCGCTTTTCTCAAGGAAACAAAACAGCGCCGTATGCAGATGCTGGTGCTGTATGTTCTTTCCTTTGTCACTCTTGCGGCGATTGTCACCAATCCCCTGCATCATCTTGCCTTTTCCTTTCCGAACGGAATTTATGATCTTGCCAATTACAATCATGGCTTCTTCTGGTATATGTATGCAGTTTTAACCGGATACACGATTGTTGTATCGCTGTTACAGCTGCTGAAGCATTCCATGCTGAGAATGAGCAGAGTGTATTTCTTTATGATGCTGATAATACCGGTGCTGTGCGTTGTTTATCTTGCACTGTATGCGATGCATGTTAAATGGATCAGTGTCTTCGGCGAGTACCAGGAGATCTTCTGTCTTCTTTATATGTCTCTCTGGGAAGGGGCGATTCAATGCGGACTTGTACCTTCCAACCGCGGTTATGAGAACTTCTTCCGTCTTTCTCATCTTGATGCAGTTATCAAGGACAGAAAGGGAAAAGTACGCATGCGTGCGCTGAATGCCGCCAGGGTAAAGAAGCTTAGTTCTGACTATCTCTATCACAGCAAGGAGATCACAGGCGGCAGTGTGGAATGGCGTGATGATCTTTCACGTATCAATGAACTGGAGCGGCAGCTGCAGGAAGCTGTGCATCAGGAAGAGGAAAAAGGTGTATTGCTGCAGGCGGAAGCGGAACTGATCGAAGAAAAGGCTGCGATTGCCGAACAGAACAGGATCTATGACCATATCACGGAAACCGTCGGCAAGCAGAGAGTGCTGATTGCGGATCTTCTTGACTGTGCAGAGAAGGACAGCGAGCATTTTGCACACTATATGTGCAGAGCAAGCTTTCTTTCCGTCTATATCAAGCGTCTTTCGAATCTGATGCTGCAGGAAGCAGATGGCAATGAGACAATGTCGGTGCAGGAACTGTACCTGTCTCTGCATGAATCACTGGATTATCTTTCACGCTGCGATGTTGCCGTGATGCTGAACGAAACGGAGCAGGCAAGAGTCATAAGCAGTGATCTGATCAGAGCTTTTGCTGTATATGAAATGCTGATTGAAGAACGTATGTTCAGCTTATGCGGTGTGATGATTTCATTGCGGACTAAGAAGGATACTGTGGAACTGCGTATGACAATGGAAGGGGATCTGCCGATCACAGGAGATGAAAACAGATACTGTTCCTTCAGTACGGATGAAGATGGCCAGTATGCAGTGGTCAGAATGAGGAGGGTCTTATGAATGATCTTCTGATGCATGCAAATGACAATATTCAGATTCTGATTGTGATCTGGGCAAATATAGATATGCTAGTCATGCTGTATCTTTCCGTTTATACGATGTTCAGCCGACGTCTTCAAATTGCGACTTTCATAAACTGTGCAATGGCTCTTTTCATGCTGTATTTCAGTGAAAGCCTTCTGTATGGATGCCGTTTTCATTCGGCCCGGCATGCCCCGATGTGGTTAGTGAATATGACAGTGAAGGAAGCGGTTCTTTTCAGCTGTGCTGCTTCACTGGTCATTGCCTATGCGTCATGGCGCATACATCGCTGGAATCAGAACAACATCTCTGAAATGTCGATCAAGGAAAGTGTGGATACATTGCTGGCAGGGGTGCTTGTCTATAACCGGCGCGGACGCATTGAGATCATCAATCCGAAGATGGAAAGTCTGATCACGGAACTGTATGGCAAGCCTGTCACCAACGGCATGCATTTCATGCAGCAGCTGCAGCATGGCATCAGTACACAGGGTGTAAGGTTTCTGCAGATGGGGGATCATCCGATCGTGCAGATGAAGGATGGTCACGTCTATACTTTTACAGGCATGCCTTTAAATACCGGCTGGAGTGATTTGACGGAGATCATTGCTTCCGACATTACAGAGGAAAATGCCCGCATGGAAACTCTTCGTGAAGCCAACATCCGTCTGCATAAAGTCAATGAGCATCTAATCCGCTATAACGAATCCATTACGGAAGTTACACGCCAGAAGGAAATCCTTGCTGCCCGACGTCATATTCATGATTCTTCCAATGTGCTTCTTCTGGCTACACGCCATTGCATTGAAGAAAATGGCAGCGCGGAAGAACAGCGCAGGCTTCTGGAAAAGTGGCGCAGTCAGCTGCTGATGCAGAAGGACTCCGGCATTCAGGAAAGCAGTCCGCTGGCTGATATCGATCAGGCGGCACAGTCGCTGAGTATGCGAGTGATCTACAGCGGCAGAATGAGTCAGGATAAGGAAAAGGTTCATGTCATCATGCTTGCGGCAGGGGAATGTCTGATCAATGCAGCCAAGCATGCAAAGGCGAATATCCTGCGTGTGTCCTTATCCGAAAGCAAAGTAGTATTTACCAATGACGGTCAGCAGCCGTTTGAAGATATCGCCGAAGGCGGCGGTCTTTCCATGGTGCGTGAAGCTCTGGAGAAGATCGGCGGCAGAATGAGTGTAGAAACAGAAGACGAATTCCGTCTGATTCTGGAATTCAGTGACAGGAGAGTGACATTATGATCAATGTAATGATTGTGGAAGATCAGTCTTTGAGCAGACAGCTGTTTGAAATGATGCTGGGCAATACCGACAGATATCAGGTTGTCCGTTCCATAGCCAATGCTGATATGGCTTTGTTCTACTGCGAAAATGAAAAGATCGATCTGATTATCATGGATGTCATGACGGCAATGGATGCCAGCGGTCTTGAGGCATCAGAACGCATTAAGAAGAAATATCCTGCAATCAAGATCGTGATTGTTACATCCATGCCTGAGTTTACCTGGATTGAGCGTGCACATCGTATCGGTGTCGACAGCTTCTGGTACAAGAATGTTTCAGGAGCTTCTCTTCTTGATATCCTTGACCGTACTGTGCAAGGGGAAAGCATCTATCCCGAACAGACACCTGAGCTCTCTTTCGGCATCACAACCAACCGTGACTTCTCGCATCGTGAACTGGAAATTCTAAGAGAGCTGACGACCGGTGACAGCAATGCCGAAATCGGAGCAAGACTGGGAATCAGTGCCAATACCGTCCGCAATGCGATTCAGGTCATGATGGAAAAGACAGGTTTCCATAGCCGTACAGAACTGGCAGTAGAGGCAAGAAGACTGGGCATTGTGATCAAGGACAGAGGTGTCTGAGGCGTGTTTCCTATCTGTACTTTTGAGCCAGCGTGACTTAAAATAGATATCTAAGGAGGACATGCATATGAATGACTTTAAGAATCCCGAATATACACAGACTTTCAATGCTGAGGAGCTCAGAAGAGAGACTATCCGCAGTGTGCTTAAGCATGTCGAAGCTGCGCTCAATGAAAGAGGCTACAACGCGATCAATCAGCTTTCAGGTTATCTGATTTCCAACGATCCCGCATATATTTCAAGCCATAAGAATGCCCGCAGCATCATCCAGTCCGTAGAACGTCATGAGATCATTGAAGAACTCGTACGTTTCTATCTTGAGGGTCAGAAGTAAATGACAAGATGGATGGGTCTTGACCTTGGCAGCGTTACCTGCGGTGTGAGCGAAAGCGAGACCGGTTTTATTGCCGGTACTGTGGAGACAATCCGTTTCAAACCGGATGACTACAACACAGCACTGGACAGAGTGCTTGCTCTGGTTGAGAAGAAGAAACCGGACAAGATCGTTCTTGGATATCCTCTTCTTCTGAATGGGGATGCCGGGGAACGTGCGCAGATCTGCGAGCAGTTCGGAAAGTATCTTCAGGAAGAATCCGGGGTGGAAGTGATTCTCTGGGATGAGCGCTTTACTACCAAGGCTGCTGAGGAAATTCTGATTGAAGCAGATATGTCCCGCAAGAAAAGAAAGAAAAAGATCGACCAGCTGGCTGCTGTACAGATTCTGCAGAGCTATCTGGATCGCAACAGATAAGGCGGTATCACACGCCTTTTGTTATGAAGGAGGAAGAAAACATGTTTGATGAATCCCGTACACTGACTGTCATCGACGAAAGCGGTGCAGAAACTAAACTTTATATTCACTTCACTTTTGACAATGAAGACGGCACAAGACACTTTGCCATCTGCGGTCTTCCCAATGGTTCTGAAGATGATGTAATTGCGCTGGAATACTCCGAAGACGGCGATATCTGGCCTGTAGATAACGAAGAAGATCTGGAAATGTGCGAAGAAGTAATCGGCGCATTCATGGAAAACGGCGATGACCAGGAAGAAGCGTAAGCATCCGGTACTGAAGTTTTTCCTGGTTCTTCTGGCACTGATCGTTCTTGCCTGTCTTGGTGCAGCCGGATATGTATATGCAAGCCTGCAGGCAGTGACTGTTGATTCTTCCAAGGTGAACTTTGAAGTCAGCAGTTCTATGAGTGCCAAGGAAATTACCAGCAAGCTGGAAGAAGAAGGTATTATCCGCAATGGCGATATTGCCTACTACTTCTGCCGCTACAAGAAGCTTTCCGATATGAAGGCCGGTACCTTCGAACTGGATCCGAGCTGGGAACTGGAGAAGATCCTTACGGTGCTGAATGATTCTTCTGAAGCAGGTCAGGATCAGGTTGCAGTAGGCGTCATTGAAGGTGACTGGTGCAAGGATATTGCCTGGCGCTATGCCCAGGTGACAAATGTTACGGAACAGGAACTGCTGGATCTCTGGAACAGCAAGGAATGGATCAGAGAACAGATGGCTGACTATCCGTTCTTAACCGAAGAGATGTTCGATGATGAAGTTCGTATTTATCTGGAAGGATATCTTGCGCCTGAGACATATCATGTCAATGCCGTAACAACTGCGGAAGAGATTACCCGCAAGATGCTGGATCAGTCTTTGGTGATCTATAACGAATATGCATCCCGTATCGAAAAGAGCGGTCTGACTGTGCATGAAGCCTATACACTGGCATCCATCGTTCAGTACGAAGGCGGCGGTACAAGCCAGGATGATCTGCGCAAGATTGCCAGCGTTTTCTTCAATAGAATGAAGGTCGGCATGCCGCTGCAGTCTTCCGTTACTGTATGCTATGCCATTGACTTCGATCGTCAGGAAGATGACTGGCAGGCATGTGAAGTCAACAGCAGCTTTGATTCACCTTACAACACTTATATGAATCTGGGTCTTCCGCCCGGAGGCATTGAGAATGCGGGCAGAGCAGCACTGGATGCTGTTATGGATCCGCTGGAAACAAGCTATTATTACTTCATGGCGGATGTTCTTGGCGATGGTACTGTGTACTATGCCGAGACTCTGGATGAACACAACGCAAATGTTGCGAAGTATCTGAACTGATGCTGAAGAGTACATGCGGATATCTGATCCGCGACGGCAAGTGGCTGATGCTCTTGCGCAATATTAAAAAAGATGACGTCAACGCCGGTAAATGGATCGGTGTCGGCGGCAAGACGGAACCGGGAGAAACCGCCCGCATGTGCATGATCCGCGAAATCAAAGAGGAGACAGGACTTGCGGCAGAGGATCCCGAATACCGCGGTATCCTTCATTTTCATTACGATGACAAGGAAGAAGAAATGATTCATATCTATACAGTTGAGAAGTTCAGCGGTGAACTTACTGACTGCAATGAAGGTACACTTGCCTGGATTGATGAAGATAAGATACTGGATCTTCCTTTATGGGAAGGCGATCGACTGTTTCTTAAAAAGCTGATCACACAGCAGAAGAACATCTTCTGTCTGGATCTGTATTACGATGGAGCAGGAAACCTGCTCGAAGCAAAAGAAAAAGAGGCTGAAGAAGAATGAAACCCTTAATCATTGGTATCGCCGGCGGTTCTGCTTCCGGCAAGACATCTATTTCCAGAAACATTCAGGAAAAGTATGAAGGACTTACAAATGTGCTGATTATCCGTCAGGATGACTATTACAAGGATCAGACACACAAGCCTATGGAAGAAAGAGTCAGAACCAACTATGACCATCCGGATGCTTTTGACAATGATCTTCTGATCGCACAGGTGAATGATCTGATCAACGGCAAGACCATTGAAAAGCCCACATATGATTATGTCAATCACACCAGAAGTACAGTTACAGAGACATGCAGTCCCTGCGATGTACTGATTCTGGAAGGTCTGTTTGTTCTGCAGGATCCTGAAATCCGCAGTCTTCTGGATATCAAGGTGTTTGTAGATACACCTGCAGATACACGTTTCATCAGAAGAATGCTGCGCGATGTCAAGGAAAGAGGAAGAACAGTGGATTCCGTTGTCCGTCAGTATGAAACTACAGTCAGACCGATGCATGAAGCATTTGTTGAACCCAGCAAGCAGATGGCCGATCTGATCGTTCCCCTGGGCGGTGAAAATGTTGTTGCGATCGATCTGCTCAATACAAAGATTGCATCCATTATTCACAGAGACATGCTTGGCTGATTTCGGCTAAGCAAAAAACAAGTGCAACATGTATAGCGGAATGCTATAATATGCGCGCAATAAAAAAGGAGTATACAAAATGGAAGAGAACAAGGTTTTTTATGTAACCGAAGAAGGTCTTAAGAAGTTACAGGATGAATATCATGATCTGGTACACGTTGTCCGTGAAGAAGTAAAGCGTGAACTGGCTGAAGCTCGTGCTCAGGGTGACCTTTCTGAAAACGCCGACTACGATGCTGCAAGAGACCGTCAGGCTCAGGTTGAATCCCGTATTGCTGTACTGGAAGGCATGCTCAATCACTATGAACTGATTGATACATCCGCAGCTTCCAAGAGCAGCGTTGCCATCGGTTCTACAGTTACTCTGATGTTCCTTGATCGTAATACTGAAGGTACTTACACAATCGTAGGTTCTACTGAAACAGATCCGCTCAACGGCAAGCTCTCCAACGAAACACCGCTTGCTATGGCAATTCTGAATCACTCCGTAGGCGAAACAGTTTATGTTAACTGCAAGATGCCTTACGAAGTAACAATCGTAAATATTCAGTAATCCATCCGTGGAACTTCACTGAAATCCGGTAATAAAGACAGTACAGGAGGTTTTCTTATGAAACAGCTGGCTGTCTTTTTCTTTTTATTCTTTACTGCCTGTGCGGTCGATTTACGGCCTGTACAGCTTGATCAGTTACGTACGGATGCAATTACCGTTACCGTAGAGGGAGAAGTGGATCACCCCGGAGAGATCACATTGCCTCTGTATGCGACAGTGGAGGAAGCACTTGCAGAAGCGGGTGTACAGGCGGATGGGGATGTTTCCGCATTGAATCCGCAGACAATCCTCAAGGATCATGACATGATCCGCATTGATGCCAGGAAACCGGAAGGGGCTGAGCGTATCTCGATTAACCAGGCGAGTGCTGAACAGCTTTGCGCTTTGCCGGGAATAGGTATGTCAACAGCAGAGAAGATCATTGCCTACAGAAGTGAACAGGGATTGTTTCAGACCATCGAAGACTTAACCAATGTCAGCGGGATCGGTAAGGCAAAGTTTGATAAGCTGAAGGATCTGATCTCTTTATGAAGGTATGGTTCTATAATCCGCTGCTGCTGGCACTGACAATGTTTCTCTTTCTTTTATTGAGTCAGAAAATACCGTTAACTGCATTGTTTCTGTGCAGTCTGCTCTGGTATATGCGAACAGATATGAAAGGTGCGGTTCTGAGCGCAATGCTGTTTTCCATGCTGCTTCTGCCAAGATATGGAGAAGTGATTGAGTTTGCACAGGGAAGAGCTGTTTATGTCGCCGGATCCTATGCCATTCTGCAGTCCGGCAGAAACAAGGTTCTCGTATATACTGAAGAACCCCTGCAGTTTGACAGCATCTACGACACCCGCGGTTCCCCGCAGCCGATCAGTTCAGCATCCGGATTCTACAGCTTTGATTTTTCCGCATGGGCAAAAGCACAGGGAGTGACGAAGAGTGTCAGACTGGATTCAGATCAGCCTGTGATGACGGGCAGAACCATTCGTTATTTCCTGCAGAAATGCATTGATGAAAGAAGTGATGGGGAAGATCGACGTAATCTGTACAGACTGCTTCTGAATATCCGCATGGGTGAAGAGGAAGACAGTTTCCTGTATACTTCCGGCTTTTCCTATGCAGGAATGCTGGCAGTAACGGAGGAACTGCTGAAATACAGGATCGACCGAAGAAAACGAAGAAAAGTCATGCTGGCTTTGAATGTTCTTCTCTGTGCTGTATACCATTTTCCGCTGTTACTGGTACAGACATTGATCTTTCGTGTGCTGAAGATGATGAAACTGGAAAAAGCACAGATCACAGGATTTGGTCTAAGTGCAGTCATGATGTTTAGGCCCGAATGTGTCACATCCATGTCTTTTCTGATACCGGCATCATGGCGCCTGGCTTCACTCTCCGGGTATCACAGGAAAATCAGATCGGTATTTATGAATCTTCTGATTCAGAGCATCTGCATGCATCGTATGAATCCGCTTCAGAATCTGCTGTATCCTCTGATGCAGAAATGTCTTGGTTTATTATGGCTGCTTGGCTTATTGAAACTGTTTGTTCCGTTCCTTCCTTTTCAGCAGGCCTGCAGATGTTTTGATCTGCTGTTTGGATGGACGGGGAATATGGCATTGCGTGGCTCAGTGCTTGGTGCCGGATTATGTTTTTATCTGCTTCTTCTGTTTACAAAACGACACAGTAAATCATTTGGAGCATACGCTCTGATGCTTCTGCTTGTGTTTCAGATCACCGGTCTATTTCATCCGTTTGCTGAAATCACCTTCATCAATGTAGGGCAGGGAGACAGTATTCTGATCCGTGCTCCGCTGAATTCCTGCAATGTGCTGGTTGATACCGGCAAACCGGAACAATGGTCAAAGCTGGAGGCAATGCTGGATGCAAAAGGGATCAGGAGAATCAATACATTGATTGTTACGCATGGGGATAATGATCATGCCGGCAATGTGGAGAAAGTATTAAAGCATGTACATACAAAGCAGGTGATGAAGGAACATCTGGAAACGGCGATATGCGGACCGTTTGTATTTCATGATCTCAACACGATTGTGAATGAAGATGAAAACGAAAGTTCTTTGACAACTTATTTTAAGCTGAACGGAATGTCGATTATGTTAATGGGTGATTGTGACCGTATAGCCGAAACGGAAATTGCGGACAGATACAGTCATCTGCATGCGGACATACTGAAGCTGAGCCACCATGGCTCAGCGACAGGCAGCTGCGATCGCTTCCTGGATACCGTGCGACCGGATCTTGGAATCGTATCCAGCGGCAGCTATGCTCTGTATCATCATCCGTCATCTGAAGTCATTCAGCGACTTCTGCAGCGGCATATCCCCTGGCTTGATACGAAAGAGGAAGGGGATATTACGGTTCTGTGTCTGCCGATGGTGAATCTTCTTGTTACCAGCAGTGGGAAAATTGCTATAATAAGCCGGTAATATGAGTGTATACATTTATTCCGGAAAAGACCTGTACAGACAGGAGACACAGCTGAAGAATCTTCTGAAGCAGTGGGAAATCACTAGCGAAAACCTTGAAATGATCGATGCGTCAGATCGTCGTACTTTCCGCATGGAAGAGGCGATGATGCGCTGCGATTCCTTTTCACTGTTCTCTGATGGTGAAAAGAAGGCAGTGATTGTTAAGGATCCCTTCTTCCTCAATGCCTCCATCAAGGATACGGAAGCAGTGAAGAAGACAGATTCTCCTGCTGTGAAGAAGAGAAAAGAGAAAGAACTTGCTGTACGTGATCAGCGTATGGATATTCTTGAACAGTATCTTCGCCGTCCTAATCCGGAAACACTGCTGGTCTTCTACTGTCATGGTTTTGACGCAGACAGCCGCAAGAAGGAATACAAGCTGCTTACGCAGTTCAAGGCTGAGGTAGTTGAATTCAAGCAGATGAATGACCGTGACTTTGAAAACTATGCCGATCAGGAAATCAAAAAGAGCGGTTTTACTTTGGATCGTCAGGCACGTCAGGAACTGCTGGACCGCGTCGATAAGGATACGCTGCTTCTGCATAATGCCATCATCAAGATGGATCTGTACGGAAAGAAAAAGCTGAACCTGAACGATGTTCAGCATATTGTTCCGATGAATGCCAATGTCAATGTCTTCCGCATGAGTGCCATGTTTGTCAATGGCAATCTTGGCGGTGCATTGAAGGCGAAGGATGAGATGATGAATGCAGGCTATGATGCCAATGCACTCATATCCATGCTGGGCAGCCGTCTGCGTGCACTGTATGCATACAAGCATCTGCGTGAACAGGGGATGTCCGAAGAAACAATCGCAACCCGCATGCATGCCAACAAGTGGGCAGTAAAGTTCGGTCTGCAGGACTGCAGTGAGCTGTCTTCACGCACACTGCTGAAATATCTCAACGAACTTGCAGAACTTGATCAGGGGATCAAAACCGGTAAAGTTGAAGCAAAGGCGGGGTTTGAACAGTATCTGATCCGTAATTCAAATCGATAAGTGACATGAAGACAGCGTCATCGCAGTGAAGACGATGTCTTCTTTTCTTCTTGTGCATCTTCAGATTTCTTTGTGTTTGAGAAGAGAAGGCAATGGTAAAATATAATCATCTGATCCCCGTAAAGATAATACAGAGCATTAACTGTCTGTGATGAGGGGATGACATATTTAATCGACATCGCTGAGTTCTGGATTTTGTGTTTTAACGGCAATGTCTTTCATTAGAAAGGTAGTACTAAATATGCAGGCAATAACAGAGCTTTACAAGGTTGGACGAGGTCCTTCAAGTTCCCATACACTCGCTCCCGAAAGAGCGTGCCGGCTGTTTACCAAACAGTTTGGCGTTTTCCCTTACTATGAAGCAGAATTATTCGGCTCTCTTTCTCTGACCGGCAAAGGTCATCATACCGATCAGATCATCATTGAGACGCTTCCCGGCGACTGCAAGGTAATCTTCTCGCTGGATTGGGAGGAGGAATTCCCGAACGGTTTCTATCTGCGTGCCTATGATGAAAATCATGTGCTGCAGCAGAAGTGGACGATATTCTCCATCGGCGGCGGAAGTCTGAAAATCAAAGAGTTCCCGCTGAACTGGAATGATGAGGTATATCACGAAAAGAATTTTGCACAAATCCGCACAGTTCTGCAGGAGCGAAAGATTTCCCTTACAGATTACATCTATGAATATGAACCTGATTTAAGAAAATCACTGGCAGTGATTCTGGAAGCCATGCTTTCCTGTGTCTATAACGGACTTCATAATACCGGTATGCTTCCGGGCAAGCTGATGCTTCCCAGAACTGCCAGCCGTCTGTTTGAATCTGCGGTTTATGCACCATCCGACGAGCAGAAGGACCTGTTCCTGATGGCATATTCCTATGCAGCTTCAGAAGAGAATGCATGCGGTCATACATGTGTTACAGCGCCGACATTGGGTGCATGTGGCGTACTTGCGGCATATATGTACTATTGCGACAAGAATCTGAAGATCAGTCATGACCTGCTGGTGGATGCATTGGCAGTAGGCGGTCTGTTCGGAAATCTGATCAAGACAAATGCAACGATTTCCGGTGCAGTGGGCGGCTGTCAAGCGGAAGTCGGTGCAGCTGTATCCATGACGGCTGCGGCAGACGCATGGCTCAACGGCATGATGGTAGGACGCGTCAATATTGATGAAATTGAATATGCGGCGGAAATTGCCATGGAACATAACCTTGGTCTGACATGTGACCCGGTACTGGGTTATGTCATGATTCCCTGCATTGAACGTAATGCGGTGGGTGTTCTTCGTGCAGTAGACTCAGCTCGACTTGCCCACTATATGGGCAGAATCCGTCCTCATCAGGTATCGTTTGACATGGTAGTTGAAACAATGAACGAGACCGGCAAGAAGATTCCCATCGAATTAAGAGAAACTTCCGAAGGCGGTCTTGCGAAGGAGTTTATGAATAATGCAAGGTGAGAAGATTGTTCATCCTTTTGAACCGATCTTTAATCCGGAAAGCAGAGTGCTGATTCTGGGATCATTTCCGTCTGTAGTATCACGCCAGCAGAACTTTTACTATGCGAATAAGAGCAATCGTTTCTGGCCGGTACTGTCAAAGCTGTTTCAGGAAGAGATTAAAGACAGGCGCTCTTTTGTGCTGGAGCATCATATTGCCTTGTGGGATGTGATTCATAGCTGTACAATTACCGGCAGCAGTGATGCAAGCATCAGGGATGCTGTTGTCAATGACATCTCAGGCCTGATCGCTGCCAGCAATATTAAAACCGTATTTACAACAGGGGCAAGAGCATCTGCCCTGTATAAGAAGTATGTGCAGGCGGATATCGAACATATTCCGCTGCCCAGTACATCCGGTGCCAACGCAGCCATGCGTCTGGATGATCTGGTTAAGGCATATACTGTGATTCTGGAGAAACTGAATGAAGAAGAAAGCTGAGCTGCTCGCACCTGCGGGCAATATGGATTCCCTGAAAGCGGCAGTGGAAGGCGGTTGTGATGCCGTATTCCTTGGTCTGCAGAGTTTTTCGGCAAGAGCATTTGCCGGAAACTTTTCACATGAGGAATTCATTGAAGCCGTCAGATACTGCCATGTCCGCAATGTATCGGTCTATGTAACGATCAATACAATGCTTTTTGAATATGAAATTGAAAATGCAAAGAAGGAAGTGGCGTTCCTGTATGAACATGACTGCGATGCCCTGCTGATTCAGGATCTTGGTCTGTTCCACTATGTCCGTACCTGCTATCCTGATTTCGCCGTGCACTGTTCTACACAGATGCACATTCATAACATTGCCGGTGTGAAATACATGCACTCTCTTGGCGCGGAACGTATCGTTCTTGCCCGTGAGACACCGATTGAGATTGTCCGCGAAGCCTGTTCGACAGGGGCAGAGATCGAGGTTTTTGCATACGGTGCAATCTGTATTTCCTACTCCGGTCAGTGTCTGATGAGTGAAGCGATGAAGCATCGTTCCGCTAACCGCGGCATGTGCGCACAGTGCTGCCGTCTGCGTTATTATCCGGAAAGAGGAAGCCGCTTCGAAGAAGGCGACTACATTCTTTCACCTAAGGACCTCAGTACGATCGAACGTCTGCCTGAACTTCTGGATGCAGGGGTATCCAGTCTGAAGATCGAAGGCAGAATGAAGAGACCCGGCTATGTATATCTGGTTACCAGAGTCTTCCGTGAGGCTATTGATGCCTGGGCAGAAGGCAGAAGCTATCATCTGAGCAAAGAACACGAAAGAGAACTGATGTTAATGTTCAATCGCGGCTTCAGTGACGGTCATCTGTTCCACAGTACAATGGAAGAACGCATGAGTCAGTTCCGTCCGAATCATCGCGGTCTGCGCATCGGTACAGTAGCCGACTGCAGAAACGGGAAGGTCAGAGTTAAGCTGACTGCGCCTTTATACCAGCATGATGGTCTTAGAGTCATCAATGAACCGGAAGATATCGGCCTGACCGCAGTCAAGATTGAAAAGGATGGAAAGCTTGTCAATGAAGCTAAGGCAGGAGATACAGTTCTTCTCGACTGCAGAACAAAGCCGTTCCCGCGTAAGGGACAGCCGCTGTACAAGACCAGTGATTATCGTCTGCTTACAAGAATCGACAATGAGATTGCCGCAAAGCAGCGCAAGGTCAATGTCACCATGCAGTATGAAGCATTCCCGGATGCACCACTGGTGCTGACGGTTTCTGACGAACGCGGCAATACGGTGACTGCTGTCAGTGAACAGGATTGCCAGCATGCTCAGAAGGCTCCGCTGTCTCACGAGAAACTGTGTGCAAATCTGATGAAAACAGGGGATCTGCCTTATACAGTAACGGGAATGAATGGAGAGATCGGCAATGTATTCATGCCGGTCAGCATCATTAACGATACCAGAAGAAGAGCTCTGGAAGAACTGACGGCAATGCGTGAGACTGTACACCAGCGCAAGGGTATTCAGCCTTATGCCTTTACACTGGCTAAAAAGCAGGAACCGGCATGGCGTGTGCTGGTACAGGCAAATGCAGCACACGAAGAAAACAGAAGCGATGTCCGTACCTTTGTGTATGGAGAAAACGATGGCTGTGTATTGCCGGTTGTACGTGAAAGTGAGACGGATGCCGGCCATATGAAGGACTGCATCATTTCGCAGGCGGCAGATCTTTCCGGTACACATGAAAACTGCATCGCCGGTATGACGCTGAATCTTGCCAACAGCTATGCACTGGCTTTTGTGCTTTCGATCAGCGGTATTGATGGGGCTGTATTCTCCAGTGAAATCAGCAATGATCAGATTGAAATTACACTGAACGCTTTCCGTGAGCGTTACGGATTTACACCGCATACGTATCGTCTGGTCTATGGCCACCGTACTGTCATGTATGTGAAAAACGGTTTTATGAATGATACTTCAAGGAAATTCATGGTCGATATGCATGGTAATCGCTACGATCTTGCATATAATAATGGGGTAGCTTTGATTCATGAGCCTGATCTGTTCAGAAGCGAAAACCCGCACTGTTACGGAAGTCTGATTCTTCAGGACAATGACGGCAGAGAGATCGAAGCAGTTAAGGAGGATATATATGAAGAACTTCATGAAGGAATTTAAGGCCTTTGCTCTTAAGGGCAACGTAATGGATATGGCCATTGGTGTTATCATCGGTGGTGCATTCTCTGCAATCGTTGGCTCTTTAACAGAAAATATCATCAACCCGATTATCGGTATGCTGTTCCAGACAGACTTCGGTGATGTAGTCATTCACTTGACAGATGAAGTTAGCCTGGGTATCGGTGCATTCATCTCTTCCATTATCAACTTCATTCTGCTGGCTCTGGTGCTCTTTGTTATTGTTAAGTCCATCAATAAGCTGACAACTAAGAAGGAAGAAGCTCCGGCTGCTCCTGCTGCACCTGTCAAGAGCGATGAACTGAAGGCTCTGGAAGAAATTGTTGAACTGCTGAAGCAGAAGTAAGCTGTTAAAAACAAATCTGTTAACGAAGAACGAAAAGGCAGATATATGCAGTTTCGTTCTTTTTCATGCCATTTGCAGATGGAACAGTATTCCGTATTTCTTTATACTGACCATTGTTTTTGGTATAATATTTGATGAACGTGGGAGATTTTAATGTTTCTGAAAAGAATTGAAATGCAGGGATTCAAATCCTTTGCAGATAAAACAATCATCTCTTTCGACCATCCGATTACCGGTGTAGTCGGACCGAATGGATGCGGAAAATCGAATATCGCCGATGCTGTACGCTGGGTCCTTGGCGAACAGAGTGCCAAGAGCATGCGCGGTCAGAAGATGAATGATGTCATTTTCGCCGGCAGTGCTGACAAGTCGGAGGCC
>JAZUHS010000052.1:0-2738 GCA_045641845.1 Bulleidia sp.
TGCCTGTGCGGATCACAAGCATAAGAAATCTGTCAGATTAAAGCTGAAACACAAATCCAGTAACTGCAGTTACCGACGTTTACACTACCGTCGTTCTCTGATCACCGTATTCGGTGTTGACCCTCTCCTGTGCACTTGCGGACACTACATGGAATACGTTGACTCCTATGTTCCGTCACTTTCTTCGTACGCCAATGTTCCGCCATAATTCAGTTCGTTTACGAAGAGGCTGTGCAGACCTCAGTATTTGCTTTACTTACAGACTTCATTCTGCATACGTGACGACAACAAAAGCGGCAGACCAGTGTTACCTGATCTACCGTACCAAACTACACCTTGGATCCGTAGAGTGCACTTTTAAAGTAACACAGATTACTTGTTTTCGTCATGTTTTTATCCAGAATACCCGTTTTAGGGCATCGAGAATACTGTGGAGAAAACTCCTAGTACATAAAACAAAGACGTACAGGTCATGTATTGGCCTGTACGTCTTTTGGGCTTATGTAAAACACTTGTGAGTTATGTAAAAAGAATGTTAAATAGCTGTGGTTAAGGAGGGTTGGTATGAAGCGTATATTCGGCAGCCGTGAGTTTATTCTTGAACTGATCAGTATTGCCTTTCCATTAGCGATGCAGTCGGTTGTATCCATGGTTGTTAACATGATTGACTCCATCATGATCGGATCATTAGGTGATATTGCCTTGTCCGGTGTTAACATCTCTTCCCAGTTTCCGTTTCTGGGCATGACAACGGCAATGGGTATTTCCAATGCCGGTCTGATCATTGCATCACAGGCCTGGGGAAACAAGAAGCCCGATCAGGTAAAAAGCATGGTTGCTTTCTGTTTGCGTCTGTCCTTCATTATTTCACTGTTCTTCTTTGCGGCAGCGATGATGTTTCCTTCCTTTATTATTTCAATCTACAGCAACGATGCTTCCATCATCCGTGATGGTGCAGTATATCTGCGAATCATTTCCCTGACTCTGCCTTTGATGTGTGTATCCACGGTATTATGCACGATGGTTCGAAGTGCAGGTTTGAATAAGCTGGGTCTGCAGGCTTCTCTGACAGCATGCATCATCAATATGATCTTCAACTGGATTCTGATCTTCGGTCATCTCGGCTTTGCACCGATGGGACTCAAAGGTGCTGCCATTGCGACTGTCATTGCCCGTGTCTGTGAGATTATCGTAGTATTTGCAGTTGTACTTAGAGATAAGAAGCTGGGCTTAAGAGTAAAGGATATTTTCCTGAAGACTGAACGTGCACAGCGTCAGGATTTCATCAAGATCGGTACACCTACGATCATCGGTGAAATGACAGGAACGCTGAACGTATCTGCAGCCGCGATGATTACCGGCCGCGTGTCTTCCTATTACATTGCTGCCAATTCCATTGTTCATAACATCTGGACGATCTCTTCTTTGTTTATGTTCGGTGTCGGCATGGGTGCCGGAGTTATGATCGGTCATGCCATCGGTGCCAATGAAATGAACAAGGCAGAAGAATATGCCGGATGCTTTATCCGTATCGGTCTTGTGATCGGCATTGTCGGTGCGATTATGACACAGGTGCTGGCACCGCTGATCATCAGTTTCTATAACGTATCTCCCGAAGCGATCGCAACCGCCGGTAAACTGAAGAATGCCGCTAGTATCGCAGTCTTCTTTCTGGCTATGCAGGTGGTTACCTGCAAGGGTATCCTGCGTGGAGCAGGTCAGGCGGGCAGGGTAACACGTGTGGATCTGATTTCCTGCTGGCTGGTGAATCTGCCTGCAGGCTTCCTGGTTGCACTGGTGCTGCGAATGGATCCGTTCTTGATCTATCTCTCATTACGTCTGGATTATCTGATCAAGACCGTATGGGGATTACGTACAATCCATAAAGGCAACTGGATGGTACGATTGAATGTTGACTGAGAAGGCATGCATCGTGCATGCTTTTTTCAGAGGAGGTATGAGTATGAATGAGACAATGAAACAGGCAGATGAACTCTATGCCCGTATTACCAGGAAACTGATCAGTGAGAACATGCAGATCAGTACTATGGAAAGCTGTACCAGCGGTCTGATTGCATCATTGTTAACGGATACGGAAGGATCATCCGCAGTCTATAAGGGCGGTTTTGTGACCTACAGCAACCAGGCTAAGATCATGCAGGGTGTTCCTGCGGATGTCATCCGTACGTATGGTGTCTATTCAAAGGAAACAGCAGAACAGATGGCAGAGGCTTGCCGCCGTACTTATGGTGCGGATATCGGTGTCGGTGTGACCGGTTCCTTCGGTAATGTTGATCCGGCCAATGCGGACAGTGTGATCGGTGAAGTCTACTTTGCCGTAAGCTCTGATCAGGGTACTGAAAGCTATGCGATTGTTCTGCCGGAACATGAAAACCGACTGGCCTATAAGCTTTCCACTGCTGCGGCAGTGGCAGAGAAGCTGCTCGACCTTCTGCATGCTTAAGATGCAGAAGGCCAGAAGTACGCTATCATATGGATATGAGAAGAAGAATTGTAAAAGCATTATCCACTGCAGTCGCTGCTGCCATGGCAGTGCTTTTGAGTGCGTGTGTTCCTGATATCATCGAAGATTTTGGAGAACTGCTTGTGCAGGAAGAAAGAGAACCGTATCCGGTAGAATGCTTCAACCAGTATTATTATGCACAGCTGAATGAAGAACAGCAGATGATCTACAGCTGTATTCTCGAAGGCAGTGATACCTATGCACTGGAAGTGGA
>JAZUHS010000053.1:0-4367 GCA_045641845.1 Bulleidia sp.
ATAATGAAATTCGAACTTAACGGTTACGTCGAAGAAGAGGATCAGGCCTTTACTGTACGCAATCTCAAGCTTTATATTCCCTGGTACTATGAAGTTAACAACGAAGCAGACAGTCTTCAATGCAGATCCGATACAACTGCATCTTTCAATATCAGATATGTGCAGCAATGTTCAAGTATTGATGAACTGAAAGAACATAGCACTAAAGCTGCCGGTCTTCTTGGCTATTATGAAGAGTGTGAAATTCTTGGCAGCGACGATCTTTCAACAGAAGAACTTTCAATCCTGAAAAATACTGCACGAATCAAGGAGAAGGGGATTGAAATGAGTGCATGCAGTTATGTCATATTTGAACCTGTCACTGGCGGATCGTATCTCGCATTTGCTTTTCAGCGGACAGACAGTAATTATGATTATCTTCCCGATGTGGAACGAGTTCTGCAGAATATGAAGATTATTCTTCCGGAAGATGCAGGATTTTCTGATGAGAGGCTGGCGGAAATATTCAGGGAAATAGTCGATGGTTATGAACAGGGGATCACGGTAATTATGGATGTTCTTTTGCCCCTCGATATTGCACAGTTATCTGAAAGTGAACTGGAATGGTACAGTGAAAAGCTGGATGAGCTGGAAGAAATGGTGCAGAGATTCGCTGATTTAATCGAACTTGCTATAACCGATCAGGATCTGGAGTATTATAATCGGGCGGCAGTACGTATTGCTGAAAAAGCGAGAACACTGCAGTGATCGCCATAACCGTTTCATGCTTATCAAAGCAGACAGCATAAGTCTGCTTTTCCTTTGGTATATAATACGTTTATGATTAGTACAGTGAGGTAACGGCTATGAAGAAGATCATTGCAGTGCTGTGTGCATTCCTGATGCTTGGATGCACGGGTGAGAAATATCATGTGGACTATCATGGCGCAAAGCAGCTGTTCAAAGGCGCAAAGGACAGTTATCCTGCAGGTAAAAAGGTAACGATGTACTACGATATGATTGCGACAGATACAGACTATACTTTCTATCTGGATGAGGAAGCATTGAATGTGGACTATGGAAACAAAGGCTATATCATCAGCTTTGTCATGCCGGATCATGATATATCGATTACATATGACGCTGTCAATTCGATGACGGCAGAGGAACAGGAGTAAGAACAATGAGTGAAATTCTGAAGAAGGCACAGCAGTATGAAGCTGCGCATATGAATGAAATCAATGAAGAAGAAAGACCTGCATATCATGTGACAGGCGGCATTGGCTGGATCAATGATCCGAACGGCTTCTCTGTATATCAGAACAGATATCATCTGTTCTATCAGTATCATCCGTATTCCACCGAATGGGGTCCGATGCACTGGGGACATGTGGTATCCGATGATCTGGTGCAGTGGGAACGTCTGCCGATCGCCATGGCTCCCGATATGCCGTACGATGACTTCGGTGTCTTCTCCGGCTCTGCCTGTGAAGACAAAGAAGGAAGACATGTACTGGTCTATACCGGTGTCAGTATGGATGGTGAAGAGATGATCCAGCAGCAGTGTCTGGCTGTCGGTGACGGTATTGTCTATACCAAGGAAGAAACAAATCCGATCATTTCCTCTGCACTTGTACCGGCAGGATATTCTAAAAAGGATTTCCGTGATCCGAAGATCTGGATGGAAAACGGCAGATACTATCTGATTGCCGGCAGTACGAGTGATGATCATGATGGTGCCGTACAGCTGTTTGCATCAGAGGACCTGAAGAACTGGAAGTTCTGTGCAACTGTAGATCAGGGTGCGCATGAATACGGAACAATGTGGGAATGTCCCGATTTCTTTGCTTTAGACGGAAAGCAGGTGCTGCTGACTTCCCCGACGGAAATGACACAGAAGGGTATCGAGTTCAATAAAGGTCATGGTGTGCTGTGTCTCATCGGTGACTATAATCCTGAAACTTATGCCTTTGATCGAAAGCATGCGCATGCTATTGAATACGGCATTGACTTCTACGCTCCTCAGACTTTACTGGCACCGGATGGCAGAAGAATCATGATTGCCTGGATGCAGAGCTGGCGTACATCACGCATTGTTGCACATGACCGTAAATGGTTTGCCTGCATGACAATTGCCCGTGAACTTTCAGTCAGAAACGGAAGACTTTATCAGAATCCCGTACGTGAACTCGAGCAGTATCGTACAGAGGAAGTGACAGTTAAGGGCGCTAAGGTAAAGCAGCTGCAGAGCTTTGAAGGCATCAGAGGCAGAGTCGCAGACATCACCTTTGATATCTCTGCAGAAAAGCTCAGTGCTTTCACCATCCGCTTTGCCGAAAAAGATGGTCACTATGTCGAAATCACTGCCCATCCCGAAGAAGGCTATGTACGCTTTGACCGCACCCATGGGGCAGCGGTATACGAAACCGATAATGTCCGTGACATTCCTGTTTCCTTTGCGGATGACAAGGTAAGGATCAGGGCACTGCTGGACAGAAGCGGCATTGAGCTGTTCTTCAATGATGGTGCTGCAGCTGCATCTTTCCGCATCTATGGTGATGACAGTGCCGACGGCATTTCCATGTGTGCGGACAGCACAGTTAACGTGGATATCCGCTGTGCACAGCTGAAGTTCTGATGTACAGATGTTCACAATGGCATTTTCAGCCATTCTGAGCTGTATCGGAGTCAGATGTGAACAATGAGTCATATACAGAGAATACATTGCCTGCAGGGACTGATATGAACTGCAGGCAGTATTCTTCTCTTGACCTTGTAGAATGATTCAGATATAAATGATATGCGCAGGCTGACGGAAGATGTGGAGCACCACAGTGTCTGCGTAATTGATATTAAGCCGTACCGTCTGGGCAGTTTCTTTTCAAAGGGAACTGCCTTTTGTTATTTCAGGAGATCAATCATATGAAAGCTAAAGAGTATGTAGTACAAAGCATTCTGGCAGGTCTTGCCATCGCCATCGGCGGCACTATTTTCCTTGTCGCAGAGAATAAGGTCATTGGTTCTCTGTTTTTCGCTCTGGGTCTTTTTACCATCTGTACCAGAGGCATGCATCTGTTTACAGGCAGAGTGGCCTATGCCCTTGAAAATCCTTTATCCTACAGTCTGTGGCTGTTAGTCACATGGGCAGGTAATCTTTTCGGTACATGGTTCATGGCCTTTGCCTTATCCTTTACCAGACAGGCGCCGATGTTAATGGAAAAGGCAACAGCGGTAAGCAATGTAAAGCTTAACGACTCTGCCTTAAGCATCTTCATTCTTTCCTTCTTCTGCAATATCCTTGTTTTCCTTGCTGTAGATGGATATAAGAAGAATCCGCATGAACTTGGCAAGTATCTTGGTATCTTCCTTGGTGTCAGCATCTTTATCCTCTGTGGCTTTGAACACTGTGTAGCCAATATGTTCTACTTCTCCATGGCCAAGGCATGGAACATGCACGCTTTTGCATGGATGCTGGTAATGACAGCCGGAAACATCTGCGGGGGACTTTTCATCCCGGTAATGATGAAGCTTGGTGTGAATACACAGAAATAATCGTGTGCAGCAGACACGGAAAGAGGGGAACTATATGGACTTTCTGAAGAAGGATCTTCCAAGATACGCAGGACTATTGCAGTGCATCATCCGCGGTACAGCAAGAATCCTTGAAAATGATGAACACGGTGTCTTCCTGCAGGATACCGTATCCGGTGTATATATGCTGGCATGCGATAGCATGGAAACAGGCAGAGCATGGATCATGAAACATGATGATGAAGATTATGCTCTGTTCATGTTTGCGGATGAAGAAGTTTATGAATGGGCTAAGGATTATCTGAAACGTGAGGAAACACTGGAAGTGATTCAGTATGTCTATGAAGATACACAGCTTCCTGAATGTGACTGGACAATCTATGTCCGTCCTGTAACATTGGCGGAGATGCCGCTGATTCAGCAGCACTATCATATTCTGACAGAGGAAGAACTGTAAGAGATTATCAGGCAGGAACATCTGTTCTTCGGTATTCAGGGTGATGAAATCATTGGCTTTATCGGCATGCATCTGGAAGGAAGCATGGGTCTTCTGGAAGTGTTTGAAGAACATCGCAGAAAGGGTTATGCTACACAGCTGGAAGCATGGATGATTGCATATATGCGCCATCATCAGCTGATCCCGTATGGCCAGGTAGTAAAGGGCAATACAAAGTCCATGGAACTGCAGAAGAAGATCGGATTGAAGGAAGTAAAGGAACATCTTTTCTGGCTGATCTGACATGATGATTCGGGGCAATGAGAATTGCCTTTTTCTTTTTCGTAACGATGAAAAAAGCTGAAGAAGGAAACAGCTTCTTCAGCCTGCAGTCATTTGTAAAACAGTAAATGCTGTTAAA
>JAZUHS010000054.1:0-2661 GCA_045641845.1 Bulleidia sp.
GTACTTCCTCACTTTCATTGATATACCTGAATATTTCCACTGCTGTCATAATAAGGGAAAGCAGGAGCGAAAAGAATAAAATCATTGTGTGCGGTTTCACACTGCATTTTTCCAGAATGCGGATATCCGGGAAGGAAAGAAAGCAGAGACTGACAGCAATTGCGGCACATCCATAAATATTTTTCGGCGAATGCCACTTGCGTATGATTATCATACAGAGAAATGTTGTAATAAGATATGGTATGCTCGCCATGGCAAAGGATATGAAAAAATCCATACCTGTAATCAGACGTAAAGCACATGAGATTGACAGCATTACGGCAAAACCTGCAATTCCAACTATGCTGATACGCATTATCGAAATCATACGCAGAGAAAACCTTGAGGACATTTCAATCTCTTCCATTTCATACCTAGCGGATTTGCCAAGACCGGTTAATGCAACCAGGGCAGCAACAGGCGCAAAAAAAGATAAGACTCTTACCAGATCCGCATCAGTATCGGTGACTAAACCAAGCAGTATCGCCATCACATATCCGCCAACAGCAATCAGCTGAACTCCCATATACTGTAGTTGAAAACGCAGCATTTCTCTGTAATTCAGCAATCTTTTCTGATGTTTTTTGATAAAATCTTTCTTCCTGACCGAGGGTTCAACGGTGAAAGCTGACTGTATCAGATCCTTCAAATCAGAATTCTTCATTTACATCCATCTCCTTTCTCAACTTCGCCATTGCCGATGAGATTCTTCTGCGGACAGAAAAACGAGACATATTCAGCGCTTCTCCTATGCTTTTTATTGATAAATCACTCATATATCTGAGAATTACAATTTCTCTCTCATCATCAGCTAAGCTATCAAGTGCACGTTCAATTGTCATACGCTCTACGATTTCACTCATCTCATCCTTCAAATCTGGGAAACCGTCCAATTCGGATGGAAGATCATCGAACAGCTCTTCTCTTTGCTTTCTGTAACAGTCAATACAAAGGTTCCTTGCTATTGTGTAAAGATATGCCATTTCTTTTCCGGTGTTTTGGTATTTTGAAGATTCTAAGAATCTGATGAAAGCTTCCTGTGTAATGTCTTCTGCCATAGCCCTGTCCCTGAGTTTCACATAACAGTAGCGGAGGAGCTTATCATACTGCTGTTCAATATCCATGGATTGTTCAACCTCCTCATAGTGTATAACGGATAACTGGCGAAAAATGTGCGGATAAAACTGCAGATGTTTTGCAGAGGTTAAATTGCAAAGTTAACTGGACCCCTGACTCCAGTTTACTATGAAAAACCCGGAAGTCCGGTTTACTATGAAAAACTTGTTGTGCTACTATGAACAGGGTGTATTCCGGCTGAAAGGAGGAGCCGGAATGGCCAAACATCTGACATTGGATGATCGAATCATTATTGAATCCATGCTGGCTGAGAAAAAGTCATTAAGTTCAATCGCAGGAGAACTGAACCGTTCTTTGTCAACCATATCTTCAGAAGTGAAAAGCAAGAGAACAGCAGAAAAGAAAGGCGCATATATTGGGCACAAGCCTTTCAATGACTGCAGAAACCGTTTTCATTGTTCAGTGAAGAGTCTTTGCCTGCCCTGCTGTAAAAGCCGCCGTCCGAAGCTTTGCAGAAGCTGCAATTTATGCACAGCGCACTGTGATCAGTATGCAAAAGAAATCTGCCCCAGGTTGCTGAAGCCACCTTATGTATGCAATTCCTGCGGTCTGGTCGGTTATTGCACACTGGAAAAGAAATTCTACCGTGCAAAGGAAGCCGATGCGAAGTACCGCATGACCCTGTGTGAATCCAGGACGGGAGTAACCTATTCCGAAGAGGATCTCCTCTATCTGGATTCCGTCATCACGCCGCTTGTGCAGCAGGGACAGTCACCGCATCACATCTGTCTGGTGCATGGCGAAGAGCTTGATGTGAGTGAAAGCACCATCTACCGTATGATCGATTCGCAGCTCATCTCCGCCAAAAACATTGACCTTCCCCGAAAGGTCCGCTTCCGCAGGCGCAGGAAGAAGGTTGAGAAAAAGGTGGATAAAGCCTGCCGCATCGGCAGAACCTACGAGGATTTTCAGGAATTCATGAAGGAACATCCCGACACGCCGGTGGTGCAGATGGACACCGTGGAAGGCGTAAGGGGCGGGGCGTGTCTGCTGACCGTCCACTTCGTAAAGGCTCAGATGATGCTTGCCTTCCTGCGGGACCATAACACATCGGCCTCCGTTGCAGACATCTTCAACATGCTTTACGAGGGCCTCGGACATGACCGGTTCAGCGCCCTTTTTCCTGTCATCCTTACGGATAACGGGACGGAGTTTTCCAATCCGAAAGCGATTGAATCTGCTCCTGACGGCCGCCGCCGGACCTATGTCTTCTACTGTGATCCGCAGGCATCCCAGCAGAAGGGCTCAGCCGAGCGCAACCATGAATTCATCCGTTTTTTCATTCCGAAAGGGAAGGATTTCGGCATCTATACGCAGGCCCACATCACCTGCATGATGAACCACATAAATTCGTACAGCAGAGAAGGGCTGGGCAATAAGTGCCCCTTTGACGTCTTTGAATTCTTTTACGGACGCTCACTTCTTGACCTTACAGGTGGTTTCAGAATTCCCTCTGAAAAGGTCACTCTGAACAAATCTGTTTTT
>JAZUHS010000055.1:0-11819 GCA_045641845.1 Bulleidia sp.
GTCCTTCAGAGCTCTCTGAGCATCACGGTTGTCATTAGCAGCCATGTAAGCTTCGAAGTCAGCCTTCAGTTCAGGTTCAACGCATTCGAGGTTCTGTTCCATGATCTTCAGGATCTTAGCTTCCTTGAAGGACTGGGATACAGCCATACCGAAACCGAATTCAGCGTTGTCTTCGAACAGGGAGTTAGCCCAAGCAACACCATCGCCGTTCTTATCAACTACGAACGGTGTAGAAGGTGTGGAAGAGCAGTAGATCATAGAGCAACCTGTTGCGTTAGCTACGATCATATCCTTACCGAAGAGCTGAGTAACGAGTCTGTAGTAAGGAGCTTCACCACAGCCAGGGCAGCAGCCGGATACTTCGAAGTAAGGCATTTCGAGGGAAACACCAGCTACAGTGTTGGGGTTACCATACTGAGGCTTGTATTCTGTTTCCTTATAGAGGTAGTCAGCCAGAGGTTCCTGGTTAACCTGAGTATTAACATCCATTGCCTTGAGAGCCTTATCCGGAACAGGGCAAGCTGTGATACATACACCGCAGCCTACGCAGTTCATCGGGGAGAGCTGAATTCTGAACTTCAGACCAGCTTCCTTAGCACCCTTGTATGCAGGTGTAGGATCCTTAACTGTGAATTCAACACCGTTTTCAGCAGCAATTTCCTGAGCCTTTGCACATTCTGCTTCATCGAGCAGGAAAGGACGGATTGTTGCATGAGGGCAAGCAAATGCGCACTGACCGCATTCGATGCACTTGTCAGCTACCCATTCAGGAACCTGAGCAGCGATGTTTCTCTTTTCGAGGAAGGATACGTTTTCGGGGATGGAACCGTCGATAACGTCAGCCTTTGTGAAGTCGGAAACCTTCATGTCATAACCTTCGAGAGCGTTGATTCTAGCAACGTTTGTATCGAAGTGTTCATCACCGATCGGAACGATCAGAGAGGACTTTGTAGGCAGTTCAGCCCATTCAGGCTTAACTTCTACCTTAACCAGACCTTCGGAACCCTTATCAATAGCAGCGCAGTTGTTGTTAACAACATCTTCACCCTTACGAGCATATGTCTTACGAGCGGAATCCTTCATCAGTTCGAGGGACTTGCTGAACGGCATGATCTGTTCGTTGAGCTTGAAGAATGCAGACTGCAGGATTGTATTTGTATGGCGACCCATGTGAGTTTCCATAGCCAGCTTGTTAGCATCGATAATGTAGAACTGAGCATTCTTCTTAGCCAGGTTAGCCAGCATGTTGTTAGGCAGTCTGTTTTCGATTTCTTCTGCAGGGATACCTGTGTTCAGCAGGAATGTACCGCCATCCTTGAGGTTGCGGACCATATCGAACTTGAAGCAGTAGGATTCCAGAGAGCAGGAAATGAAGTCAGCCTTATCAATGTAGTAAGGAGAATGGATCGGGCTCTTACCGAAACGCAGATGAGAACGTGTAACACCGCCGGCCTTCTTGGAGTCATATGCGAAGTAAGCCTGGGAGTACAGATCTGTGTTGTTACCGATAATCTTTACAGTAGCCTTGTTAGCACCTACTGTACCATCGGAACCCAGACCGTAGAACAGGCAGGAGCTGTAATCAGCATCAACTGTGATATCAACCGGTGCCAGGGAGAGGAATGTAACATCATCTTCGATACCGATTGTGAATTCTTCCTTAGGTTCATCCTTCTTGAGTTCTTCATATACAGCATTGATATGAGAAGGATTTGTGTCCTTGGAGGACAGACCATAACGGCCACCTACGATTGTGAGATCCTTGTGTCCACGGAGTGCATAGCATACATCCAGGAACAGAGGTTCTCTAGCGCCCTGTTCCTTAGCACGGTCAAGAACAGCAATCTTCTTAACTGTTGCAGGCAGAACAGCTTCCAGATACTTCTGGGAGAAAGGACGATACAGATAAACCTTGATCAGACCAACCTTTTCGCCTCTAGCAACGAGAGTGTTGATTGTTTCTGTGATTGTATCTGTTACGGAACCCATAGCAACGATTACGCGTTCAGCATCGGGAGCACCAACATATACGAACGGTGCATATGTGCGTCCTGTGTGTTCGCTGATAGCCTTCATGTACTTAGCAGCTACATCCGGTACAGCTTCGAAGTGCTTGTTCTGAGCTTCAGCAGCCTGGAAGTAGATGTCATCGTTCTGAGAGCCGCCTCTTGTAACGGCATTTCCATGAGGGTTCAGAGAGTGCTGACGGAAAGCTTCGAGCTTTTCAACGGGCAGCAGGCTCTTGAGGAAGTCATAGTCCATGACTTCGATCTTGTCATATTCGTGAGATGTACGGAAACCATCGAAGAAGTGCATAACCGGAGCGGAAGCATCGATAGCTACCAGGTGAGCAGCACCTGCCAGGTCCATGCAGTCCTGAACGGAATGAGAGCACATCATGATGATGCCTGTCTGACGGCAAGCATATACGTCCTGGTGATCACCGAAGATAGACAGTGTGTGTGTAGCCAGGGAACGTGCAGCTACATGGATAACACCAGGCAGCAGTTCGCCCTTCAGCTTGTAAATATTCGGGATCATCAGCAGCAGACCCTGGGAAGCTGTAAATGTTGCAGCTAAGGAACCTGCCTGCAGTGCACCGTGGATAGTTGCTGCAGCACCACCTTCAGCCTGCATTTCAACTACTTTAACCTTGTCGCCAAATACATTTGTACGGCCAGCTGTTGCCCATTCATCAACGTGTTCAGCCATAGGTGAAGACGGTGTGATCGGGTAAATACCAGCTACTTCCGTGAATGCATACGCGGAATGAGCAACGGCGGTGTTACCATCCATTGCTTCGAAAACCTTTTTGTTTTCTGTACTCATATGTCCTCCTGTGAGAAATTCTTTAACAATTATAACTCATACTGCAGAATTTTGGGTATCAATATGTAAGCATTTACAATGTCGTCCCATTC
The DNA here is from genome assembly GCA_045641845.1 of Bulleidia sp. Taxonomy (GTDB): domain Bacteria; phylum Bacillota_I; class Bacilli_A; order Erysipelotrichales; family Erysipelotrichaceae; genus Bulleidia. Next base: position 2,922 of record JAZUHS010000055.1, read on the forward strand.
TTATTACGAATCAATATCCAATCGTAAAAGTACCGCTGATGAGTTTTTCTTCGTCAATTACCAGTTCCTTTTCAACATTGCATGCTCCGCCGAACACTGCAGAAGCTTCTTCAATTGGTGCCAGAACTTCATATCCGGCACTGCCGGAACGATAATGCATAAGAACAGTTACCTTCGGTCCGATTCTGTCTGCGATTTCCTTGGCCTGTCTGGCATCAATCGTGTAGAAGCCGCCGACCGGAATCATGATTACTTCACTGCCCTGCAGCTTGGCATATTCTTCCTCTGTACATACACGGCCGATATCGCCGAAATGTACAATACGGATGCCGCCGGTATTCAGGATTGCCACCTTGTTCATACCGCGCTTGGCGCCATTGACATCATCATGCGGAACAGTGATGAATTCTGCTGTCATGGTCGGTGTATTGCCTTCAATCAATGCCACTGCCTCTTTTGCATTGTGGTCACCATGATCATGTGAGCAGAGTACACAGTCTGCAGAAAGATCCTCAGGCAGTTCAACGCCAGGAACACTGCCCTTCTTGTACGGATCAAGGACGATGCTGTAGCCATCTTTGGTCACCTTGAAACAGGAATGACCATAGCTGTTAATCGTAATCTTGCTCATAATTAACCTCCTTCACCTTATTCTATCATTCTGTATAGGATAATATGTCTCATACACTTTTTGGAAAAGGAAAAAACCTCCCTGTTTCCAGGAAGGCTCTTCACAAAGTTACATTTTCATTGACTTCATGACCTGACGGATCTGAGCCTCACTAGGCTTACGACCCATCTGCATGAACATAGCACGGATCATCTTCTCGTTTACCGGAGGATGTTCCTTCAGTTCCTTTTCAAAGTGCTTCTTTGTCAGGAAGAATGTAGCAATAGCAGCAACGACTCCGCCTGCGAGGAACCAGAGTACGGATGTCCAAAATGCACTCATATTTACACCACCAATCTGTTAATTAACTGAAACTATTCTATCTTGTTTGTTAATCGTACGCAACAAATTCAAATCGCAAATCGCTGTCCGATTATCCCTTGATTGCAATGCCGAGAACTTCCAGCTGTGCAGGGTCAACTACATTCGGAGCATCGGACATGAGGTCGAGGGAAGAGTTAGTTGTCGGGAAAGCAACTACGTCGCGGATATTGTCTGTATCTGCCAGAACCATTGTCAGACGTTCCAGACCAATGCCTACACCACCATGAGGCGGAGTACCGTACTTGAAAGCATCCAGGAAGAACCCGAACTTTGCCTGTGCCTGTTCCATTGTCAGGCCGATAGCTTCAAATACCTTTGCCTGCAGTTCCTGGTCATGGATACGGATGGAACCGGAGAGCAGTTCATAACCATTGAGAACCAGGTCATAAGCACGGGAGCTTACATGACCGGGATCTGTAAACATCTTATCAACATCTTCTGCATTGGGAGCTGTGAAAGGATGATGTGTTGCAACCCATCTGTTTTCTTCTTCAACGAATTCAAACATCGGGAAGTCTGTTACCCACAGGAACTTGTAGTTTTCACCGGCAGGGATCAGATTCAGTTCATGTGCCAGTCTAACACGCAGAGCGCCCAGAGCTGCACGAACAACATTTACCTTATCAGCAATTACCAGAACCAGGTCGTTGTCCTTCATATCCAACTTTTCCTTCACTGCATTCTGTTCAGCTTCGGAGAGTCCCTTGAAGATGGAACCGCTCATTGTATCACCGCTCATCTTCAGATATGCAAGAGCCTTAGCCTTGAAACCGTGCTTCACGAAATCCTGCAGCTTATCGAGAGCCTTGCGGCTGTACTTGTCTGCTGCATTTTCAAACTTGATTGCACCGATTTCACCGCCAGCTTCAACAACAGCCTTGAAGACAGGGAATTCTGTTTCTGCAAACAGAGAAGTCAGATCAGCGATTTCGTTGCCGAAACGCAGATCAGGCTTATCGGAACCATAACGTTCCATGCATTCTGCCCAGGGAATACGGATGAAAGGAGTTTCGATTTCAACGCCCTTTGTACCCTTGATGATTTCCTTCATCAGCTTTTCAACAACACCGAACACTGTTTCTTCATCACCGAAAGACATTTCGATATCGATCTGTGTGAATTCAGGCTGACGGTCAGCACGAAGGTCTTCGTCACGGAAGCATCTTGCAATCTGGAAGTACTTTTCCATACCGGAGATCATCAGCAGCTGCTTGTAGATCTGCGGAGACTGCGGCAGAGCCCAGAACTTGCCGTTATAGATACGGGAAGGTACGAGGTAGTCACGTGCACCTTCAGGTGTGGATCTGGCCAGAATAGGTGTTTCGATTTCAACGAAGCCTTCTTCATCCAGGACGTTTCTTGTGATCATGCAGATCTTATGTCTGAGCATCAGATTCTTCTGCAGAACCGGTCTTCTCAGATCAAGGTAACGATACTTCAGTCTTGTATCTTCACTTGTGGAAGAGTCATCAGCGATTTCAATCGGTGCTGTCTGAGCACTGTTGACAATAGTGACTTCTTCAGCGTGAATTTCAATTTCACCTGTTTCCATCTTGGGGTTAGGTGCTGTACGGAGCTGTACTTCACCTGTTACCTGCAGGATATATTCGCCGCGGACATCCTTGACCTTATCAGCCATTGTTTCGTCGAATGTAACCTGTACGATACCGGAACGGTCTCTCAGATCAATGAATACCAGAGAGCCCAGATTTCTGCGCTTGGCTACCCAGCCTACCAGAGTAACCTTGCGGCCTGCATCAGCGGCACGCAGTGTGCCGTTTCCACATGTTCTTTCCATATTTACTTTTCCTCCCAGTCTGCAATAGCAGTCAGCAGTTCTTCGAGCTGTACTGTCTTCTGCACCTTATCATCGGAACACTTCACATTTACTGTTCCGTTCTTAACTTCATCTTCACCAAGAATCACAATGAACTTTGCCTTCTTGCGGTCAGCGCTCTTGAACTGAGCCTTCAGACCACGGGGAACAAGATTGCCTTCTGCTGTATAGCCGGCGCGGCGCAGTTCCTGTGTTGTCTTGAGTACATAGCCGGATACATCACCAAGACCGATGACATATGCATCCAGTCCGCGTTCAGTACCGAAATCGTGACCTTCATCTGTAGCCAGGTTGATCAGACGTTCCAGACCGATTGCAAAACCGATACCGGAGAGATCAGGTCCGCCATAGTAGCTGACAAAGTGGTCATATCTGCCGCCTGCGAAGATTGTTGCCTGAGCACCGGAATCCGGTCTTGTGGAAACAACTTCAAAGACAGTGTGTGTATAGTAGTCCAGACCTCTTACCAGTCTGTCATCAATTTCATAAGGAATATTCAGTGCTTCCAGACCCTTCAGAACACGTTCGAAGTAGGAACGGGATTCTTCATTCAGATAGTCTGTCAGACGCGGTGCGGACTTCAGACATTCCAGATCCTTATCTACCTTGCAGTCCAGAATACGCAGCGGGTTCTGTTCATAGCGGCGCTTGCAGTCAGGGCACAGTTCATCCAGATAGGGAGCAAAGTGTGTCTTCAGCGCTTCTCTGTAAGCAGCGCGTGATTCATCATCACCCAGTGTGTTGATGCATACCTTCACACTGGAGATGCCCATTGCCTTAACGATATCGTAGCCAAGAGCAATTGTTTCAGCATCGAGCTCAGGTGTCTTTGCACCGATATTCTCTACACCGAACTGTGTAAACTGTCTCTGTCTGCCCTTCTGAGGACGTTCATGACGGAACATGGCACCCATGTAGTAGAAACGGCCGGGCATTTCCATGGAGCCATAGAGCTTATGCTGGTCGAAGGCACGGATTACACCTGCTGTTCCTTCCGGACGCAGTGTGAAAGATCCATCCCCCATATTGAATGTATACATTTCCTTGTTTACCATATCGGAACTGTCATTTTCTCTTGCGAATACGGAAGTATCCTCAAAATACGGTGTACGGATTTCACGATAACGGTAAAGTTCTGTCTGCTTGCGAATTACTTCCTCAACATCATGCCACTTGGCAATCTCATCAGGAAGAATGTCGTATGTTCCTCTAGGTGTCTGATAGCTCATGGTTAATCTCCTTTTTTGATAATAAAAAGCGTCCTCGTTATCCAAGGACGCTGTATACAGCGCGGTACCACCTCAGTTCATGACGAATGTCATGCCCTTATGCCTTAACGCGGCAAACGTGTATCCCTACTGTATTTCAGGATACCTTCTCCGGAGTGTCTGTCTTCACTTCAGCAATCGATGCTTTCACCTGATCATCGTCTCTGCAAATGCTCACATGAAGATTTCTCTTTCTCAGAATTTCCAAATTACGCACGTATTATAAACTCTTTTTTCCGCTCGTACAAGAATCAATGCACAGCTCTGTCAACCGAGTTGACGGATTCAACTTTCTTCAGATTGTCGATAACTCTCTGCAGATGAGGAATATCATGAACACGGATCGTCATCTTTGTAGTTACATTCAATGTATTGCGGTCAACATTAGAATTGACGCTGACTAACGGTGCGCGATTCTGTGATACGACCGTAACCATATCGGTAAGCAGGAAGTTTCTGTCACCGGAACGGATAATCAGATCGGCATCGTACAGACGCTCGCTGTTGTCGTCATCCCACTCCACATTGATTTTTCTCTGTCTCTGGTTGACAACATTGGGACAGTCGGCACGATGCACCTTGACACCGGAGCCTTTGGAAATAAAGCCGATGACAGGTTCTTTGTAAACCGGCAGACAGCAGTGGGCGATCGTAATCTTCATAGACGGAATTTTCGGAATATACAGACCCATCTGGGAATTGACGGAGTGTATAACTTCCTTATTCAGAACACGGCTGAGGGCCTGATCCTCATTCATACGAGCCTTCTGGTTTGTCAGTTTTTCACAAACCATGATCTGGTTGATGGACTTTACGGCAATGCCGTACATCAGATCCAGATAGTTGCTGACATTGAAGCTGGGATAAATATATTCCAGTTTCTTTTTATCCATGTATTCCTTCGGATCGAAACCGCGGCGGCGCAGTTCTTCGGAAAGCATACGCTCACCTTCACCAAGACGTTCTTCCTTGCGTTCAGCTTCCTTCTTCTGCAGGTAATTGCGGATCTTGTTGCGGGCCTGATTGGTCTTGACGAACTTCAGCCAGTCTTCACTCGGTCCGCTGCCCTTACGGGTTTTGATCTGTACAACATCACCTGTATGCAGTTCCGTATTCAGCGGAACCATCGCCGTATTGACGATTGCACCGACTGTTGTATGACCGACATCCGTGTGAACACGATATGCAAAGTCGATTGGTGTTGCACCATTGGGCAGGTCGATAACTCTGCCTTTTGGCGTCATGACATATACATTGGCTTCGAAGACATCGTGCTGCAGTGTTTCCATATATTCCGTCGGATTGGAATTTACTTCTTCTTCACTGTATGCTACCAGATTCTTGAACCAGCCAAGCTTATCTTCAATTTCCTTCTGTTCCTTCTTGGCGTCATACTTGGAACCTTCCTTATAACGCCAGTGCGCAGCGACACCTCGTTCAGCGATTGCATCCATCTCTTCGGTACGAATCTGTACTTCAAAGATACGGCCGCCTTCACCGATGATGGTTGTATGAATCGACTGATACATGTTTGTCTTAGGAACGGCAATATAATCCTTCAGACGGCCGGGGATCGGCTTGTAGCGTGCATGAATGTACCCCAGGATTTCATAGCAGTTCAGCTCACTCTGTGTAACGATACGAATTGCCAGAAGATCCAGAATCTCATCAAAACGCTTATGCTTCTTGCGCATCTTGTTATAGATGGAATAGAAATGCTTGGAACGGCCGAAAATGCGGAACTGCAGACCGTTCTCACTCAGCATATTGCTGATTTCTCCGATCATGTGATTGACAGATTCATCACGCTCTGTTTTCTTCTGTTCAACCAGACTTGCAATATGCTTGTATTCCTGACGATTCAGATAGAAGAAGCTGCTGTCTTCAAGTTCATTCTTGATCGCACTGATACCAAGACGATGAGCAATCGGTGCATAGACATCCAGTGTTTCAGCAGAGATACGCTTCTGTCCCGCCTCTGACTGGAACTGCAGGGTACGCATGTTATGCAGACGGTCGACTAGCTTGATCAGAATAACACGCACATCCTTCGCCATCGCAATAAAGATCTTACGATGATTAGCCGCTTGATATTCCGGATCATCCTTGCCCTTGTACTGCAGCGTACCGACTTTGGTGACCGCTTCTACCAGATCTGCGATTTCCGTATCAAATTCAGCTGCAAGCTGGTCATGAGATACATCACAGTCTTCAATAACGTCATGCAGAAAACCCGCTGCGATGGTTTTAGGTCCGCCACGCAGCGTACAGAGGATATATGCAACATTTTCAAGATGAATGAAGTACGGTTCACCGGATCTTCTGAACTGACCTGAATGCTTTTCACGGGCATAATCAGCAGCTCTTTGAATCAGGGCAAGACTGCCAGGATCATGAATATACTTGCCGGCTTCTTCCAGAACTTCTTCAACTGTCGGATTCTTATGTGCAGTCATTTCCAATCACCCCCTTACAATGATAGGAAAAAATCGAAGATTGCTCTCCGATTTCGTGTTTCTTACTGATCGCTGAGATACAGCAGGCTGCGAACATCGTAGCCTTCGAGTGCCTTACGGCCTTCCATGCCGTTACCGAACAGTTCGATAACGAATACAGCACCGGCAACAACACCGCCGAGTTCTTCGATCATCTTTGCTGTTGCAGCAGCTGTACCGCCGGTAGCAAGCAGGTCATCAACAATCAGAACTCTCTGACCGGGCTTGACTGCATCCTTGTGCATGCAGACTGTATTTGAACCATATTCAAGTTCATATGCGCAGGAAATTGTCTCACGCGGCAGCTTACCCGGCTTTCTTACCGGTACAAAACCAACGCCAAGTTCAGTTGCTACAGGGCAGCCGAAGATGAAACCGCGGCTTTCAGGACCTGCAACAACTTCAGCGTTGAGTTCCTTACCGATTTCTGCGATTTTCTTTACTGCTTCCTTAAATGCTTCAGGGTCCTGAACCATAGGAGTTACATCTCTGAACAGGATGCCTTCCTTGGGAAAACCGGGAACAGAAGCAACATAATCTTCAAGATTGAGTGCCATCAATTCTATCCTCCAAATTAAATAGATAACGCTATTATACCGCAATCCTGGCAAAAAACGCTCCTAATCAATACAGATCTTCAAGAATCATCTGAATTGTCACATTGCCGCGGAAGCGATTGATACCGACTCGGCCGATCATTGTATCTGCTTTTACACACGGCTTTACATTACGGCTGCCATACAGCACAGCATCAATATCATAGCGCTCGCCGGGAATCGTATACTTTGTCATTTTTGCAGTCTGACGGGAAATGCCTGCATTACAGTTTTCCAGAACAAAATTCGGCTCAACCATTTCCTTCGGATATGGTGAAAGACGATCCAGATCCATCAGCTCATCCAGACTCAGGTCAGCGGTTCTGATACGTACCGCTGTCTTCTCCGGTTCGGTATATGTGTAGCCGCTTTCTTCAAAGGCAGTACGTACATGTTCTCTGAAAGCAGGGAAATCCTGTTCCTTCACAGAAAGGCCTACTGCCTGTTCATGACCGCCGAAAGCTGTCTTTTCTTCAAAGGGTGAGAGGAATGAGAACAGATCAAAGCCGGGAACACTGCGGCCGCTGCCTTTGATCGTATCGCCGTTCTTTGCCATCACAAGCACAGGACGCTGATATTGACTGGCAATACGGCCTGCGATCAGACCACAGATCCCTTCATGGAAAGTCTCATCATAAAGAACAAGCATACCGTCATCTGTGCATAATTCCATTGCCCGTCTGGTTTCTGTTTCCGACAGCTGCTTGCGTGTCTCATTGACATGATTGAGCTGCTGCGCATATCTGATCATGGCGCTTTCATCCGTTGTCAGAAGGTAGCGTACAACCGTGTTTACATTGGAAATGTCATTCATACGGGCTACACTGTTCAGCTTGGGAACAATATTGAAAGAGAAAGTATTCTCATCAATCACAGCCTGCGGCGGAAGCAGGATAGAGAACTGACGCGGAATTCCCCTTTTCAGAAGATTCATTCCCACCTGCACAATACGTCTGGTTTCACGCCATAAAGGCATAACATCGCCAACTGCTGCTGCAGCTGCATATACTGTCAGATCATCCTGTTCACCAACCAAAGTACGGCTGATCTGCAGAGCAACACCAGCGCCGCTGAGGAACTGATATTCATGTTCCATATAATCCGGATGCACCACCAGATCGCATTCTATTTCTTCTTCAATACGATGATGATCCGTAACAATTACTTCAATACCCAGATCTTTTGCAGCAAGCAGCGCTTCATGTGCCTTTACACCGTTATCGACTGTCACAATCAGTGTATAACCCTTCTGTGCAGCCATACGTACAGTATTTGAACTCAGACCATAGCCTTCCTTGAAACGGTCAGGAACGTAATAGCCGTTTTCAATCCCCAGCAGGTCCAGAGTTTTCTTCATGATCGCCGTACTGCAGATGCCATCGGCATCATAGTCACCGCCGATGAAGACCTTTTCTCTTCTTTCCTTTGCCAGCAGAATACGCTGTGCGCATCTGACGACACAGTCTGCTCTGGAGGTTGTCAATGTCAGATCAGGATACAGAAGTTCCTGAATCTGTTCTTCATCCAGATTGCTCGCCGCAAGCAGCTTGCCTGTCAGTCTGCCGACATGATATCTGCCTACAACAGCAGACTCATCCGCATCTACGAAATTCCACTTCATTCGCCAAACGCAGCCTTTCTGAATTCATCACCGCGCTGCTCGAAATTCTTGAAGTGATCATAGGAACTTGCTGCAGGAGAAAGCAGG
>JAZUHS010000056.1:0-11116 GCA_045641845.1 Bulleidia sp.
CTGCTTCCGGCTACGTATAATTATATCCAGGAGGATTCACATCATGGCAGACATCAACATTGAAGAATTAGTATCCAAAGTATTATCATCCGTCAAGGGCAAGCCCGATATGCTCGCAAATGCCCTCAAGGACACATCCGCACTGCAGAAGCTCATCCCTAATGTAAAGCTCGACGCTTCCCAGCTGAATGCAGTAACCGCAATGCTCAAGAAGAACGCTGTTGTCAAGGAACTGCTCGGTGCCGATGGCAAGCTGGACGTATCTGACGTTGCCCGTCTGGCCAAGAAGGTCACAGGTTCAGATGCCAAGGACATGCTCGGCAAGGCTGCCGGTCTTCTGGGCAAGAAATAATTACGCAGATATCATTGATCGAAGAAAGGAGTCCTGGCTCCTTTTTTCTGGCTTCAGAATATCTTAATAAGGTTTTCTGTAGAATCAGATTAAGAAAAATCATAGAATAGTAACCATGAGAAATGACAAACATAAGCGCAGAAAGAGAAAACTGAAAAAGAAAGTGCTGATTTCAACGGCTGTTCTGCTCGCAGCAGCAGGTGCATCAGTACTTTTGAACAAGCAGGAAATCGCCATTACCGTTAACGGGCAAAACCCCCTGCATGTCGAAGCCGGTACAGTCTTCCGCGACCCCGGAGCTACGGCCAGACGGCGCGGTTCCATTTACCGCATGTTCGGCTATGATCTTGACGTCGCCGCAACCGGCAATGTCGATACATCAAGGCCCGGTGAATATCAGGTTGAGTATTCTGCGGATGATGAACATGAAACAAAGATGATCATACGCAAGGTCATCGTTGAAGATACAACTCCTCCCGAGATTATTCTTACCGAAGATCCGGATGCCTATACGCTGTATGATCATCCCTTTGAGGAAATCGGCTTTGTCGCTTCCGATATCTGTGATGGCAATCTGACCGATAAAGTAGTGTCAGAAGAAAAAGACGGTGTTGTCTATTACACCGTTACTGATGCCGCAGGCAATATTGGCAAGGCGGAACGTAAGATTGTCTATGATGACCGCAAAGGGCCTGTGATTGATCTGATTACCGGCAATGAAATTGTATGGTATGCAGCGGACGGAGATTATAAAGATCAGTTTACAGCGATTGATGATCTGGATGGTGATATTTCAGATCAGGTCAAGGTCATCGGTACCATTAAATCCGAACCCGGTGATTATACTCTGACTTATACCGTCAAGGATGCACATGGCAATGAGTCAAAGGCAGAACGTCTGGTTCATGTGCAGCTGATGCAGGTCAATTCCGGTCCGGTTGCAGAGGATGGCAAAACGATCTATCTGACTTTCGATGATGGTCCCGGCCCCTATACGAATCAGCTGCTGGATATTCTGGCGAAATACAAAGTCAGGGCAACATTCTTTACGACCAGTGCCTATGGTTATGCGGACTGCATGACACGCGCTGCCAATGAGGGACATACAGTTGCCGTACATACAAGCTATCATCGCTATGAGGATATCTATTCTTCTACAGATGCATACTGGAATGATTTCAACAATCAGAACAATGTCATCAAACAGCAGACAGGTTCCTATTCAACTCTGTTCCGTTTTCCCGGCGGCAGTTCCAATACAATCAGTGCCAACTACAGTCAGGGCATTGTCTCCAAACTGGCAGAACAGGCAGCCGCAAAAGGCTATGAATACTTTGACTGGAATGTTTCCTCCGGTGATGCCGGCGGTACGGAGAGTACCGATCAGGTTTATGAGAATGTCATTAACGGTGTACAGAAAAACAGTGCAGCGGACATCCCTTCTGTTGTTCTCCAGCACGATGTTAAGGACTTTTCCGTAAATGCAGTAGAACGGATTATCAAATGGGGTCTGAAGAACGGCTATAACTTCCAGGCTCTGCAGCCCGGCAGCTTCCACGCAAAACATGGCATCTACAATTAAGATTCGAAAAAAGGAAGGCGATCCGTCAGGATTACCTTCCTTTTCAAATACTGTTCATGATTTACAGGAATTCACGCAGGGAATGATAGATCTCACCGTTTCTGCCTGTGCATGCGTCCGCATTGAGCAGGGAACAGATAATCGCTTCCTCGACGCTTTCCGCAGCTGCTCTAAAGACCGTATCCATGAAATTCTCCGGCATTGCCTGCATCGGTACAAAGCGCTTCAGATAGGTATCGGGCATGGTATTGCCGTTGGTAAAGCCGATGATGACATCACCGCTGCCATGTCCCATATAGGAGCCTGTACGGGCCAGTCCCACTGCAGCACGCTTCAGTACACGCTTGAGCTGACGTTCGCTTAAGGGCAGATCGGTACCGATCACAATCATGATGGACCCCTTGTCTTCCATTGCCGGATTCTTCAGCTTTTCGGCAATTCTTTTTCCAATCGGATCACCGGCAATCATCAGATCTTCCGTACTGCCGAAGTTAGACTGAACCAGAGCACCGATGGTATATTCGTTTTTCGCAAAGGGAATAATGCGGCTGGAAGAACCGATGCCGCCCTTGAGTCCCATGCATACCGTTCCTCTGCCGGCTCCGACTGCACCTTCTTCAAAGGTCTTGTCAGAAGTCACAATTGCTTCCATGACTTCTTCCGCACCGATGGGACGGATGACCATGTTGTTGATGCGTGAATCGTTGGTTTCACCAACAACACCATTGAAACTCCAGACACTGCGGGAGGCCATCATTTCGGTTGTAATGGTATATTCAACCAGACCATCAAGAACCTTGCCGACATTGAATGTGTTGGTCAGGGCAATCGGGGATTCAATCACACCCAGTTCATCAATCTGAATCGTACCGGCTGTCTTGCCATAGCCATTGAGTACATAGCTGGCTGCGACAGGCTTTTTCATATAGATGGATCCTTCGACGGGAAGAATTACCGTCACACCGGTATGAACATCATTGCGGTCAACGGTAACATGACCGACCTTGACACCGGGTACATCCGTAATCTGATTGCGTTCGCCATGCTTCATCGTACCGATGGTATAGCCATAATCTTCAGGAACTCTCTTCATGTGTCCTCCTTAAGGAAAAAGCGGATTTCTCCGCTAGTCCAGATAAATCACTGCCTGTTTCTGTGCAAGTGTCTGCTTCATATCCAGCACACGCTGGTTTTCCGAGCCGCGGAAGGAAAGCATGATATTCTTCTTTTCCTCCACAAACGGACCGTCCACAAGGACATCGAGAAGGCCAAGCATCTCATCCGTCACTTCACAGTATTTTCTCTGTCCGGGCAGAAGATCCTTTTCATATACAAAGCCTGTATAGCTCCAGATCGTCTTTTCGGGCATCTGTGCTCTGACCTTGCGCAGAAGCTTAACCAGCTCACGCTGGTTCTCCGGTTCAAACGGTTCCCCGCCAAGCAATGTCAGACCATCAATGAATTCATTGTCGAGCGCTTCGAGAATCTCTTTCTCAGTCTCTTCCGTATACTCTCTGCCGAAACGGAAATCCCATGTTTCCGGCTGAAAGCAGCCTTTGCAGCAGTTGGTGCATCCGGATACGAAGATCGTAACACGTACCCCTTCACCATCTGCGATGTCGTATTTCTTGATATTGCCGTAGTACATACAATCAGCGTCTTACCGCAACACCATGTGCCTTCAGGTCAGCCTTAAGGATTTCCCACTCATCACAGAAATCACAGGGCAGACGGTAGTTGCCGCCGGGGAATTCAAAGATGACTGCGTGGGAGCCGCTTCCCTTGAAATAGGAATTCTTAGGCTTCTGCTTGCCATCGGCATAGCAGTCTGTAATCTGCTTGAAGTTCACCTTGTACTTTCTGAAATACAGACGATGGAATGTAACCATGTCCCCTTCGACATCAATGTGTTCCAGCACGTAGCGAGGATAGTACAGAATACCTACAAACAGGAACACCAGCGCTACCAGGAAACGGAAAATGCCGGCTGCCGGCACTGCCGCAAAATCACGGGCAGCTGTATAGATGAAGTAAATACCAAGCGCGTTGGCAATGATGGCAAAAGTACCATCTACCCACTTATCTTCCTTGACGACCTGAACTGTATATTTTGCCGGAATCTTTACAGAATCCTTCTTTTCTCTTTTTTCCTTCTTAGCCATTTTCTACCTCACGGGACTTTGTATATTCCTGCAGAGCATCATAGATCTGTTCCTTGGAAACAAGAACAGTTTCCTTACCCTTTGCATAGTTGATGCAGATGCCGCCGATTCCCTGTTCACTGAAAACAATCGAAAGCAGTGCCTGAAGATTCGTGACGAATGCAGCTGTGCATCCGCACTGTTCAAAACGGTCGTGATCTGTATAAATGCAGAGGAACACCTTGTCTTCCACCATGATTGCGGAAGGTTCTACCTGTCCATCCGCCCCTTCGATCGGTGTGCCGTTGATAATGACATCCTCATTGCGCATCAGAATGCGGATAATCTCATTAAGAAGTGCACTGCTGTTTTCATCTGTACTGTCCTTGATGAACTCATCAGCCAGTCTTCTCAGAATCTTATGTGTATCCTTAGCCATATACTTCCTCCGAAACGTTAAAACGCATTAATAAAAGTATAACAGTATATTGGTATTTTTCGAGCGTTATTATCCCTGAATCCTAAAGTAAGCTTTAATCCTGTTCAGAAAAAAGGCACCCGCTATGATACGGGCACCTGCATCTTTGAAAATCCTTAACGATTGCCTTCAAGACCGAACTCTTCGGGCAGGAAACGAGGCGATACACTTTCCTTGGTTGTGATGACGGAAGCAGACAGACGTGTACCGATCGCACATGCTTCACCCACACTCTTGCCATAAGTCAGACCGGCAGTGACACCGGCAAAGAAAGCATCACCGGCACCGGTTGTATCAATCACATCCACCTTCCAGGCAGGACAGAAGCCGTTTTCACCATCCATGGCTGCATAGACTGCACCGGCAGCGCCCATGGTTACGATCATGCGGGGAATGCGGGCAGCGGCAGCACGCTTAACCAGTGTTGCCTGCATCTGTTCCGGAGTAAAGTCGGAATAGTCTTCAGAAAAGAGAATGCCGGCTTCTTCCTGATTGCAGACAAGACATGCAGTCTCCTTGATCATGTCTCTGCGTTCCATAGCGATGGACATATTGGATACAACAGCATAGATGCCTTTATTGTACTTCTTTGCATAATTGAAAATCTTACGGAGAATATCCGGTTCCATATCGATTTCCACAGCAATGGAATCGCATTCAGCGAAGATTTCATCACCCCGTTCATCAATGATACGGCCGATTTCAGAAAGATCCGGACGCTTGGAAATGGAAGCGACCACATCACCGTCATTGTCAAAGACAGCCAGCCATGTGCCAAGACCATCTTCCGTCTTACGGATGAATTCCGTATTGACACGATGACGTTCCAGTTTCGCCAGAACATCCGCGCTTGTACCGCTGTAGTCCACCAGAGACACAAAGGTCGGACGCAGTTCAAGATTGGCGATATCCTCTACAACATTGCGGCATACACCGCCATGAACCTGTACAACTCTGCCGACATTTCTCCCCTTGGGAATATATGTCGAAAGCGGATAACCTTTGATATCCACGAATACTGAACCGATGACAACAATACCTGTCTTTTTCATATGATGTTCCTCCAGAACAATTCTTCACTAAATATAGCGAAAAAAAGGCACCTGCGTCAACAGGTACCTGCGATCTCAGAACTGTCCTTCCAGACCCTTGTAGATGGCACGGAAGACCTTTTCGTAATCCTTCTGATCAACACCGATAATGATGTTCAGTTCACTGAAGCCAACGTCAATCATACGGACATTGACACCGGCATCAGCGATGATGCCAAGCAGCTTGGCACCGAAACCTACATTGCGGGAAAGACCTTCACCTACCACCGCAACAATGGCAATACCGTCTTCGATGAAGATACGATCAGGATGTACAGCCTTATCAATTTCCGCCAGTACTTCCTTGCGGCAGTGATCCAGTTCCTTGGATGCTACCAGAACAGACATCGTATCAATGGAAGTAGGTGTGTGTTCATAGGAAACACCGTGGTTGGCAATGACGGACAGTACAGATACACCAAAACCGACTTCCGCATTCATCATGGACTTTTCGATCTGAATATTGGAAAGACCCTTCTTGCCGGCAATACCGGTTACCACACGCTTGCGGATGGAACTGGGACGGCCGGATACGATCATCGTACCGGGATCGCCAGGACGGTTGGTATTGCGGATGTTGATCGGAATACCTGCCCCCTTAACCGGGAAAACAGCATCTTCATGCAGGACGGATGCACCCATGTAGGAGAGCTCTCGCAGTTCACGGTAGGAAATCCAGTCAATGACCTGCGGATTTTCAACAATGCCCGGATCCGCTGTAAGCATACCGGAAACATCGGTCCAGTTTTCATAGAGCTTTGCCTTGACTGCTCTTGCGACAATGGCACCGGTGATATCGGAACCGCCGCGGGAGAAGGTACATACCTCACCCTTGACATTGACGCCATAGAAACCGGGAATCACGGCATGTTCCATGCCCTTCAGCACTTCCGCTGCCTTTTTATAAGTTTCCTTTTCCATGAAGCGATGCTTCTCGTCAAAAAGAACAAAATCAGCAGCGTCCGCAAAGGGCCAGTTCAGATATGCCGCAATAATACGGGCATTCAGATATTCGCCACGGCTGGCAATATATTCACGGGATGGAGTTGTCTCCATGATGGTTCTGATTCTGGCAATCTCATGATCAAGATTGAAGGTAATGCCCAGATCAAAGATGATTTCCTGATAGCGTACCGCTACTCTGTTGAGAGCTTCGCCAATATCATGACCTGCTTCTGCCTCATCATAGACTGCATACAGAAGATCCGTTACCTTGATATCTTCCTTGCATCTCTTACCGGGCGCAGATACTACAACATAACGACGGGAAGGCTCTGCCTCAATAATTGCACAGGCCTTGCGGATCTGATCAGCATCCGCAAGTGAGCTGCCGCCGAATTTCAGTGCTTTGATTTCACTCATACGTTCTCCTTTCCGGCATGTTCATGCAGCCAGTTCATCAATACAGCCGCATGGAAAGCCGCTCCCTTTACAATTGCGTCTTCATCAGGTGCAAGATACGGGGAATGCAGCGGCGCATCGGCAGTTGTACCCAGATGGTAGAAGCTGCCAGGTTTAGCCAGAAGATAGAAACCGAAATCTTCGGTTGTCATTGTTTCCTCTGCGGTTACGACATGCTCTTTGCCAAACATGGCAAGAGCTGTCTTTTCCACCAGAGCTGTTTCTTCATCATGATTGACAACACCGGGATAGCCATCCACCAGTGTTACCTCTGCTGTACATCCTGTTTCCTGCTCTACTGCATGAATGATATCCAGCAGGTCCTGCTTTCTTACCTCACGGTTTTCCGTGCCGAAGGTACGGATAATGCCATTGAAGACAGCAGTATCATTGATGATATTGCGCACAGTACCGGAGTGCAGTGAACCGACAGTCACAACTGCACGGGTACCGTTATAATCCTTTGTCAGCTGCTTCAGACGTGCACACATGCACGCAGCTGCATACAGGGCATCAATGCCGTTTTCAGGTTCTGCACCATGACAGCCTTTGCCATGCACTGTGACATCGAACTTGGCTGCGGCAGCGTAGAACTTGCCATAGCGTACACCGATCGTTCCAGTGGGAAGACCGGGATTGATATGGGCACCGAACACTGCATCAACATGATCCAGAGCACCGGCAGCGATCATACGCTCTGCGCCGCCATCCTGTTCCTCATCCGGCTGCAGCAGAAAGACAACATTGCCTTCCAGTTCTTCACGATGCATGCTCAATAACTTTGCAGCCCCGCACAGGGAAGCCATGTGAATATCATGACCGCAGGCATGCATGACACCGTCATTGACGGACGCATACGGAAGGCCTGTCTTTTCCTGTACCGGCAGCGCATCGATGTCACTTCTCAGCATCACGGTACCGCCGGGTTTTCCGCCCTTAAGAATACCGATCAGACCTGTCGGCAGCGGACGCAGCACTTCAATGCCTAAAGACTGCAGATAGCTCTGCAATGTTTCAGTCGTAAGGAATTCACTGTTTCCTACTTCCGGGTGAGAATGAAATTCACGGCGCAGAGCAATCATTGCCCCACGTACTGCCTCTGCTTCTTTCAGCAGTTCAATCATCCTCTGCCTTCTTCCTTCAGGATGCCGACAAACTTTTCAAGACGATCCATTGCTGTTACAAGAGTTGCCATGGAGCAGCAGTAGGAAATACGAATGTGTCTGTCGCTGCCGAAGCAGAAGCCCGGAGTTACAGCCAGACCTGCTTCGGTAATCATACGCTTGCAGAAGTCAGCGGAAGAAAGGCCGAACTTTTCAATAGAAGGGAAAGCATAGAAAGCACCGTCAGGACGAGAACATTCCATACCGATTTCTTCCAGTCTCTTCAGAACAAAGGCTCTGCGGTCGGCATATTCTGCCAGCATTGCGCTGGGATCGAAGTCGAGTGCTTCGATGCATGCACGCTGGAACGGAGCCGGCGTGGAAGTAACCATATACTGATGAACCAGTTCCAGTCTTTCCATCACTTCCATATCAGCGCAGAAGTAACCCATACGCCAGCCTGTCATTGCATAAGGCTTGGAGAAGCTCTGAACAAGAATTGTCTGCTTTCTCATGTCCTTGAATTCAGTGAAGCTGTGCGCTGTGCCTGTATAAACCAGCTGACGGTATACATCATCGCAGATGACAAAGATACCCTTGCCGCGAACTGCTTCACGGATCACATTCAGACTTTCTTCTGTCAGAATGCAGCCGGTAGGATTGTTCGGTGTATTGATGACAATCGCCTTTGTACGTTCATTGATCAAAGGCAGCAGCTTTTCAGCCTTGATCTGGAAATCATCATCGGATGTATCCATGGCAACGAACTTGCCGCGGCACATGTTTGTGATGGATTCATACAGAACGAATGCCGGTGTAGGTACGATGACTTCATCACCGGGATTGAGAATACCGAAGAGCACGGAGAACAGTGCCTGTGTAGCACCGGCAGTAATAACAACTTCCTCCGGCTTGTAGTCCATACCGTTCTTTTCTGCTTCGAATTCCGCAATCTTCTTACGGAGTTCCATTGCACCATTATTGGCAATGTAATGTGTTTCCTTGGCATCAAAGGCATCCTGTACACGATTTTCAATCACACCGGGTGTATCAAAGTCAGGTTCGCCTAAAGTCAGAGCGATGCATCCGGGTGTACGCTTAGCCAGATCACCATATTCGCGAATAACACTCTTCTGTGCAGAAAGAGCAGCTGTGTTCAGAAATTCTCTCATTTCAGTACCTTCTTTCTCAGATATTTCTTAAAGCATCCTGCAGTGCAGTCTTGACTGCAGTCTTTTCATCTTTGTACTTAATAATACGCGCAGGACAGCCGGCAACAACTGCATTTTCAGGTACATCGTCAATAACGACGGCACCGGCAGCTACAACCGCGCCCTTGCCTACATGGCAGCCTTCAATAACAACAGCATTAGCACCGACCAGTACATCATCTTCAATGATGACAGGAGTCGCACTTGCCGGTTCAATCACACCGGCCAGAACCGCACCGGCACCGATATGGCAATGCTTGCCTACAGTAGCACGGCCGCCCAGTACAGCCCCCATATCGATCATTGTGCCATCACCGATCACCGCACCGATATTGATGACAGCACCCATCATGATGACAGCACCGGCACCGATTTCAACCTGTTCACGGATAATTGCACCCGGTTCGATACGAGCAGGAATGTTCTTGATGTCCAGCATCGGCACACCGGAGTTTCTGCGATCGTTTTCGATGACATAGTCAGCGATCTTATCGGCATTGTTTTCCAGAATTGTCTTCAGTTCTTCCCAATCTCCGAAAACGATATGATCACCTGTACCGAAGACCTTGGCACTGCCCCAGTCTACAGGTTCATTTTCCTTAACATAGATCTTTACCGGAGTCTTCTTCTTGGACTCGGAAATATAACGGATGATTTCTTCTGCATTCATGATTACTTACCCCCTGTCAGTTCTCTCATTGTATAAATTCCTGCAGACTTTCCTGCAAGATATTCCGCTGCCTTCAGCGCACCGTCCGCAAACAGCGCACGGGTCTGGGCCTGATGTGTCAGTACGAGGCATTCCTTGCCTGTGTTGATATAGATTTCGTGTGTGCCGACTTCATTGCCCATACGAACTGCAGTAATGCCGATTTCATTCTTCTGACGCTTGCCGTATTCATGACGGCCGATGTTGTATACAGCCTCTTCACGAACAGAACGGATCTCATCCGCCAGGAACAGAGCTGTGCCGCTGGGGGCATCGAGCTTTCTGTTATGATGCTTTTCAACGATTTCGATATCCGCATCCGGGAACATTGCGGCTGCACGCTTGGCAATATCCGCCAGCACGGCAACACCCAGAGACATGTTTGCGGCATAGAAGACTGCTGTCTTTTCGGCAGCCGCATGAATCATTGCCTTTTCTTCTTCGCTGTGACCGGTTGTGCAGATTACAGCGGGAAGCTGATGTTCCATACAGTAATCCAGCACTTCCTTAGTGCAGACATGATTGGAGAAATCAATCAGCACATCTGCCTTTTCTGTAACCTCATTGAGATTCTGATATGTGTGCTTTTCAGCATCATTGACACCATAGGCATCCGCCATCGCTGCAACCTCAAACTGAGAAGAAGCTGCGACTGCTTCCTGTACATGTGTGCCCATCTTGCCGGCATAGCCGTAGATTATCACCTTCATGTACTTACCTCAGGCAATCAGGCCAAGCTTACGCATTTCCGCAAAGAGAACTTCCTGATGCTTTTCTTCCATCGGTACCAGCGGCAGACGGGGTTCATTGACACCATAGCCCATGGCACTCATGGCAGCACGTACGGGAATCGGATTGACTTCACTGAACAGTGCATGAATCAACGGCAGATACTTCAGCTGCATCTCAAGAGCACCGGCAGTATCTCCATCAAACCACTTCTGGCACATTTCATGTGTTTCCTTCGGAAGCAGGTTGGACAGTACGGAAATAACACCATCGCCGCCCAGAGCTAAAAGCGGTACGACCTGATCATCATTGCCGGAGT
>JAZUHS010000057.1:0-3718 GCA_045641845.1 Bulleidia sp.
CTGTGTAACATCGATGATCTGCATTGTCTTCTGCGGAGCAGGCTGAGGCGCAGGTACAGGTTCACTATAAACCGGACGCTCATACTGAACCGGTGCGGGTGCAGGCTGAGGTGCAGGCTGCTGGTAAACCGGCTGAGGTGCAGGCTGCTGTACAGGTGCAGTTCTGACAGGAGCCCCGGGAAGTGTTTCCTCTGCAAATTCTTCTTCTTCGTCGTCTTCTTCGTCTTCAAATAACAGGTTCTGTAATTTCTTGAGCATAGCTTATCCCTTTCTTATAACTCTTGGTTATATTACTGATTTTTACATGTTTATGCATTACATGATAACACATAAAGATGTTATTACTGTGTGATTACGTTTTCAATAGCACCATCGTCCGAATCATCGGTCTCGATCTGTTTCTGACCGATATCACCCATATGATTCTCTTCATAGCCAACGGCATTATCGGATTCAAACAGTTCTTCAATGCGGCCGTTGATCGGTGCAACACTTTCAAACAGCTTGATCGTGCTGGACTTGAATACAACTGTATCCTTTGTTGTGTAGGCATTCAAGACTTCATCCGTAACTACCTGCACTGTACGTGCAATCTTAAGCATTCTTCCGCACAGACGCGGCACAAAGGCAGAAGGACATACAGCATAGAAAGTTGAACTGTATGTTGTGAACACGATGGCACAGCTGCCTGTTTCCACTTCATATACATTCAGCTTCCAGTTTCTCTCGACATCCTTGATATCCTTCAGCGTACCATCCAGAGACAGTACCGGATCCTGGGATACACGGGCTGAAGCGACCGGAACTTCCGTAAAGAAATTGGAGTTTACAATCTCAGGAACATTCAGATTCATAACGAATCTGATGCCCTCCAGCATGAAGATATCGGAAGTCATATCTGCTTCAACTCTGCCGATATCAGGTTCGAGATAGAATGAATAATACGGCTTGCTGATATTGGCAGGATAAATGATCGTATTCTGTGCGTTGACAAGTTCTTCGCCTACACGCGCAGGAAGATTCACCGATCCGGCGCATCCGCAGAGAAACAGCAGCACAGCAAGTATTATTTTCTTCATCCGCGATAACCTCCAGGGTTATTCTACCATATCGCTATTCGTTCTGCACGGCTGCGCGCAAAGACGGTAGATCGGCTGACCAAGTTCCATAAACTTGCTTTCATATTCAGTGATAGCATCTTCGTTATGTTCTTCTCTGCGGTAGTCCACAGAGAATTCCGTCAGTGTGAAGCCATTCTGCAGGAAATACAGAACTGAATCTTCAAACAGATCCTTGTTATCCGTCTTCATGCAGATGACGCCCTTTTCACTCAGCAGAGTACGGTACAGCTGCAGGAACTTGCCGGAACTAAGACGGCGCTTGTGATACTTGTTCTTAGGCCAGGGATCGGAGAAATTCAGATGAATAACATCAACTTCCCCTTCCGCAAACCAGCTGCCAAGATTCTCTGCATTGCCGCAGATCATACGATTATTGGCAGTATTGACGGTTTCTCCTTCCAGAGCCTTGCGTGCTGCAACAGCCGCTGCACTATGGTCCTTCTCCAGACCGACCCAGCCCTTTTCCGGATACATTTCAGCCATATGAATCAGATAGTCACCCTTACCCATGCCAAGTTCCACATGCAGCTCTTCACAGTTCAGAAGTTCATGCCATGTACCCTTGATTTCCTGAGGGTCATTATAGATATATTCACTGTGAGCTTCCATCCAGGGATCAGCCCACTTCTTTTTTCTCATTCTCATCTGAGGATTCCTCCTGCGTAAGATATGCATACGCAGACGTAATCATAGCATTGATTCACTGCCCTCAACAAGAAAAAGGGACGTAAAGAAATCATCCATTCTGCTCACAGCGGACGCAGCACAATGATTCTTTACAGCCCTTTATTTCCACTTCATTGCGTATACAGATGTAACGCAGATATTCTTTTTCTGTATATACCCTATAACTATCCTGTAACGCCTTGTGAAATTATCAATCATGTTATGTTCGTTTATATGAATAAAGCGCATAAAGAAAATGTTAAGCTTCGTTATCAAATCAGCATCCATGAAGAAGTACCTGTTGATAAAGTAGATTTACATCTGATGCTTTCCAATGCAATTGACAATGCAATCAAACACACTGATCCTGATAAGAAAGATGTACTTGTAGAATTAACCGATATTAATAACAAATTCTTTGCCGGCATCTCAAGCCAAATAACAGAGAATATTGCACCAAATCGATCTGAAATTATGAGAGATGATAAAAACAGGATCCACGGATATGGACTGCCAACAATCATAAAAACAGCTGAAAAATATGAGGGTTTCTGTGATTATCTCATCCGAAATCAACGATTCATTTTGGTGATTGATATTTCATATACAGGTTTGAAGTGACATTTTGGTTTTTGTTACCTTCTTGAACGTAGTGAAATTCTTAAAGAAGCAAACGTAAAATCTTCCTATTATGCGCGGCTGACAATTCGAAAAAGAGGCTGTGTCGAAACAGCTGTTCCCAGTTCAGCGGAACGGACAGTTCATTACAGCCTCTTTATTCTTTGCTTTTATTCAGCGTCCTTCTTCTTGAAGACTCTGCGTTCTACATTGCCTGCAGGACGCTTGTCACCCTTATCGCCGCGGTTGTTATCTCTGCGGTTGCGGTCATGTCCGCCGAAGTTCTTCTTCTGGGGTTCTACATAACCTTCAGGCTTTTCAATGCATTCCTTAGCGGAAACCTTAACCTTGCCTGCTTCGTCAATGGAGATAACCTTAACCTTTACAACATCACCCTGCTTCAGAGCATTCTTGATGTCATCAACACGTTCCCAGGAGAGCTGGCTGACATGCAGCAGAGCATCTGTACCGGGGAACAGTGTAACGAAGGCGAAGGATTCACGTACTTCGGATACTGTAGCGTCGTAGATTTCACCAACCTTAGCAACACGGATCAGATCATTGATAATAGCCATAGCCTTGTCGATCATTTCCTGATCGCTGTGGTAAACTACGCACTTACCGTCATCATCGATATCGATCTTGACATCGTTGCATGCTTCGATGATCTTGTCGATCTGTTCACCGCCCTTACCGATGACAATACGGATCTTATCTACAGGGATCATCATATGAGCCATCTTAGGAGCCCACTTGGATACATGATCTCTGGGTTCGGAAATTGCTGTTTCCATGTTGTCGAGGATCTGCATACGACCCTGATAAGCCTGAGCGAGAGCTTCACGCAGAATATCCATGGAAATACCAGTAACCTTGATATCCATCTGCAGAGCAGTGATACCTTCTCTAGTACCGGCTACCTTGAAGTCCATGTCGCCATAATGGTCTTCCATACCCTGAATATCTGTCAGGATGGAGTATGTATCACCAACTGTGATCAGACCCATAGCAACACCGGCTACCATTGCCTTGATCGGAACACCGGCAGCCATCAGAGACATTGTGCCTGCACAGATGGAAGCCTGAGAACTGGAACCGTTGGATTCGAGTACTTCAGCTACTGTACGGATTGTGTAAGGGAATTCTTCTTCGGAAGGAATTACCTGTGCCAGAGCTCTTTCACCCAAAGCACCATGACCGATTTCTCTGCGGCCGGGAGAGGACATACGACCAACTTCACCTACAGAGAAAGGCGGGAAGTTGTACTGGTGCATGAATCTCTTTTCTGTTGCAGGTGTCAGGTCTTCAATCAG
>JAZUHS010000058.1:0-4626 GCA_045641845.1 Bulleidia sp.
CCCAACTGTCTGCTCGACATCTGCGATCTGGTTCTGATCGACCCTGTCGGCACAGGCTATGGCGTGCTCATTGATGAAGAGGCCAAGGGTGAATTCTACGGCATCGAACAGGATGCGGAAGCACTGCTCAACTTCGTGGAACTGTGGTTAAGGCGCTACAACCGTACCCTGTCTCCCAAGTATCTGATCGGTGAAAGCTACGGCTGCACACGTGCTGCCACAGCAGCAGGCATGGCTGCGACAATGTCAGCCAACCGTGTCTTCGGTGTTGCTTTCGATGGTCTGGTACTGATCGGCAATACTGTTACGGTCGGTGATTACTTCGGCAAGAACATCGCCTGCGAACATTCCATCATCGGCTTTACTACTTATGCCGGTGTCAACTGGTTCCACAATCATCCTACAGATCAGTCCGTCAAGGACTGGTGCATGGAAGCCAAGGAATTCGCTGATACAGAATACCTGCTGGCTCTGCACAAGGGTGCACGTCTGAGTGAAGAAGAAAAGGAACACATCATTGAAAAGGTGACTTACTATACAGGTGTTTCCAGAGAATATCTGCTGGAGAACGGTCTGAAGATCGATGATGCAACATACCGCGTAGAAGTACTGAAGAATCAGGGCAAGTCCGTATCCCGCTATGATGGCCGTATGACACGTCCCCGCATGGTACCGGAAGTTGTTGAAAACAAGGAAGGTCCTTATGATGATGCAACAGCAGACCGTTATGATGCTCTGTTCTATGCCGCATTGACAGGTGATCTTCTGCCTCGTCTGAACGTCAAGCTGGACAGAAACTTCCTGCCTCTTGGCATGCATTTCAAGAGCTGGGATAAGGTATGTCCTGCCGGTACAACAGGCAAGCAGCTGCACAATGCCATGACAAGAAGACATGGCATGCGTGTCTTCTTCGCTAACGGCTGGTTTGATCTCTGCACTGAATTCGGCTTTGTCTTCCATACTGCCGATCATGCCAACCTGCCTATGGACCGTGTCTTCATCAAGGGCTATGAATCCGGCCATATGATCTATATCGGTGAAGAAAACGTCAAGGAACTGTGCAGCGATATCCGCACATTCATCCTCGGCGGCAATCCCGAAGAAAACTGATGCTGTAAACCAGTAAACGGTACAGAACCTGAAAGATCAGTGTTCCGTACCGTTTTTTCATGTTATTTCAGCTGAATTGTATGCGCTGTATAGTCGTTCCCTGCTTCCTCCATGATGGAATCAAGATACTTGTTGAAGAAGGTTTCCTCATCTGACACCTTGAAAACAGGCAGTTCATTAAGGTGACCGGAGAAGTAGGCATAGTTGAGATCTTCCAGAAGCTTTGCCATTTCCTCATCACTGTCTTTCATGGTTCTTGTGGAGATATTCTTGAAGAACTCCACGGCATAGGCATTGATATCCAGATCACCGCCATGCGCCTTGTGCCATGCTGTAACATCAGCTTCCTTTGTATGATAGTCAATGCTGTCATCATGCAGTTCGACAATACCGTACTGCAGCGGTGCTACCGACAAAGAGGAAGAAGCGATCTCGGTCAGACCGTTTTCTTCTTTAATGTGCTGAATATGCATGTGTCCGGACATATGCAGCGGCACACCGTATTTCTCCAGCATATGGGCAGCGGAATCGGCGTTGTAGATCACACAGTTATTGAAGACAATGCTGTGCTGAAGCATGTTCTGATGAGAGAAGGAAATGACCCGTACACCTTTCTTCTCGGCATCCTGCAGCTGTTCTTCCATCCATTTCAGCGTGGAAGAGAGAACATAGTTCTCCTTGCCGTTGGCATTGACGTCAATGAACATCAGTCTTGTACCATCTTTCAGCTCCCAGACATAGGAAGCGGAATCCTTATCATAGCTTAAGGCACCGCTGTAGCCTGCTTCACGATAGATGTTCTCGAAATCTTCACGGCTGCAGCTTTCGACAAAGGCATAGGAATCCCCTTCGAATCTTGCGGCCATGCGGTAGTCGATGTCGTGGTTGCCGGGAATGACCAGAGGCTGAATTCCTGCTTCCTTAACTTCCTTTAACATCCTTGCGACCTGTTCATGTGATTTCAGAGCACCATTGAAGGTCAGATCCCCTGTCAGGATCAGCACTTCCGGCATAAGCTGTTTTGCTTCTTCGATGAGTGTTGAAGCAATCTCATCACAATACATGGTCAGCTTGCCATCGGCTTCATTGATCATTCTTGTAAAGTATTCGCCATGGTCTGTCAGTTCCGTTGCGATCAGATGCAGGTCACTGGTTACCATCAGCGTATTGTCGTTCATTGTTTTCTGCACCGGAGCTGTTGTCGTGCATCCTGTTAACAGGATACCTGCCATAAGCATTGCTGCCGGCTTTTTCATCTGTTCATTACAGCGTCAATGGCTTTGATGCAGGCATTGCGCAGTCCGTATTCTTCCAGGGTGACAACACCGCGGATTGTAGAGCCGGCAGGAGAACATACCTGATCCTTGAGAACACCGGGGTGTTCACCTGTATCTCTCTGCAGCTTTGCTGTACCAAGGATCATCTGTGATACCAGTCTGTAGGCATCTGCTCTCTGCAGACCGTACTTTACGCCTGCATCCGCATATGCTTCGATGAGAAGATCAATGAAAGCAGGACCGCAGCCTGTCAATGTACCGGCAATGCCCATCAGATGGGAAGGCATTTCCTGTACGACACCTGTTGTCGCAAACAGTTCCATGATCTGTGTTCTTTCTTCTGTTTCAAGATTGTTTCTGTCTTCAAATAACAGCACGCCCTCTCCTACCATAGCCGGTGTATTGGGCATGATGAACTGAATACGTACGCTTTCATCCAGATATTCTCTGAACTTTGCATAATCCCATCCTAAGGCAACGGACAGGATTGCCTTGCCGGACAGCTTTCCTTCCAGCTGCTTCAGTACACTTTCAATCTGATAAGGCTTGCAGGCCATAACAATGGTATCTGCTTTTTCTGCCAGTTCCTCGACACTTGCGCACGGTACAAAGCCGATGCTTTCCGCATTCTTCTGCAGCTTGTCCTGATGCGGGGCAAAGGCATATACATTTTCAGATGCGATCTTTCCGGATCTGATGAAACCAATGGCCAGGGCTTTGGCCATATTACCCATACCGATAAAACCAAGATTCTTCATAGTATGTTCTCCTTTATTTCTGCGTGTATTCTATCATGTATGAAAAGATACGTATCTTATTAAGCTTTTGGAATTTGTGCAAAGCATACCCGATGTAAATTCTTACAGATCGAATGAATTTTCTTACATTTGTTGTTGCAATCGCTTACAGTCTGTACTAACATAGTGTCTGCAAGCAGAAAGATACATATAGGCGCTGATGGAGAGCGCTGATATTCGCTGGTTTTCAAAGAGAGCGGTGACTGGTGTGAGGCCGTAAAACCTGAATATGCAGCTCTGGCTCCTGAGCTTCGATTTGAAAGAGAAATCAAGTAGATGAGACGGTTTCTTCCCGTTACAGAGGAAAAGGATTGTTGGATCCTGATAAGTGCAGAACAGTTTTGTTCTGAATGCGGGTGGTACCGCGCATAACGTACGAATGCGTCCCGGGAGTTGAATCTTCCGGGGCTTTTATTTTCCCGAAAGGTCAGCTTTGTCAAATTCCAGCTATACTGCTTGGCTTTGCAAGGGAAAAGAAGAATATGAAAAACACAGACAAGATCATTGCAGTCATGATGGCTGCAGCTATGGCCGGCTGCGGAAGCTCTCCTGCTTCCTCCGGCAGTGCCGCTGTCACCGGTGTACCCGGCAGCGAACCGATTTCCATCGCCATTATCAATGACATTACTACTATGGACCCCTCTCTTGTTACAGATGGTGCTTCCTCCACTCTCGTTGGTCTTTGCCAGTCCGGTCTGACACAGCGCGGTCCCGACGGCATGATTACAGCAGATCTGGCGGAAAGCTGGGAAACCAGTGAAGATGGTCTGACATGGACTTTCCACCTTCGTGATGGCATCAAGTGGTCCGATGGTTCCGATATTACAGCCGATGACTTCGTATACGGCTGGCAGCGTGTAGTTGACCCGATCGTTGCCTCTGAATACAGCTATATCATGAATTCCATCAATGTCGTCAATGCGGCAGAGTGCATCAGCGGTGAAAAGCCGGTGGAAGAACTTGGTGTTGAAGCACCGGATGCATCCACATTCGTTGTACACCTCTCCATCCCCTGCTCCTTCTTAACTACAATGATGCCCAATGTTCACTTCATGCCTCTGAAGAAGGCATATGTCGAAAGCAAGGGCGATCAGTTCGCATTATCCGTTGACGATATGATCTATTCCGGTGTCTATACAATGACAGAATGGCTCACAGGCAACAGCTATACATTCACACATAACGACTACTACTGGGATGCAGAGAATCATCCTCAGCAGGAACTGACAATTGCGCTTGTACAGGATCAGCAGTCCGCAATGCTCGAATATGAATCCGGCAATCTCGATGTTGTACCGATCTCCGGTGAAATGGTAGATGCATACAAGGATCGTGACGGCTTCAGAAGTTTCCTGACTTCCTCTGTATGGTTCTGTGTATTCAACTACAACGATCCTTATCTGCAGAATGTAAATCTCAGAAAGGCCATTGCCTACTCCATC
>JAZUHS010000059.1:0-19895 GCA_045641845.1 Bulleidia sp.
CAGCACAAGAGCTGCACCAACGATCACACCATCTTCCTTTACAGCAGTATATAAGTGCTCCCAGTTGGACTTGATATCAGCCCACGGTGAGCACTGAAACAGTGTATTCTGTTCGCCAGACATTACAAATGCGTCCAGTTCATTCGGTTCAATATTCAATAAGAACTCATATGCCATAGTTCATTACCTCGCGCGTGTCTATCATAGCACAATTAAAATCTGCCTCAACTGCAGCAGGCACAAATAAAAGGTCCGCTATGCGGACCGTTAAATGGTGACGTGTACGGGATTCGAACCCGTGAATGCCGCCTTGAGAGGGCGGTGTGTTAAGCCGCTTCACCAACACGCCAGAAGCGAAGGAAGATCGCTCTTCCTTCGTGCCTTGTCATTCTACAATAACGGACAGCTTATTTCAACTGAATTAAGCAGCCAGCTTTGCCTTAGCGATGTCTACGAGATCCTTGAATCCCTTTTCATCGTGGATAGCAATTTCAGACAGCATCTTTCTGTTGATGTTTACTTCAGCCAGC
The DNA here is from genome assembly GCA_045641845.1 of Bulleidia sp. GTDB lineage: Bacteria > Bacillota_I > Bacilli_A > Erysipelotrichales > Erysipelotrichaceae > Bulleidia. The sequence goes on from JAZUHS010000059.1 coordinate 531, forward strand.
TTCAGACCGTGCATGAACTTGCTGTAAGACAGATCATACTGACGTGTTGCAGCGTTGATACGTGCAATCCACAGCTTACGCATTTCGCGCTTTGTCTGCTTACGACCAATATAAGAATACTTCAGGGAATGCATTACCTGTTCGTTAGCTGTTCTGAACAGGAGGTGCTTGCTTCCGAAGTAACCCTTAGCGAGCTTTAATACCTTCTTACGTCTGTTACGTGTAGGTGTAGATCCCTTAACTCTCATCTTATCTTGACCTCCCTATTAACCCTGCAGCAGCTGCTTATCGCGCTTGAAATCTGTGTTATTTGCAGTTGTAGCCTTAGCCAGGTGCATCTTCTGCTTGTGGCTCTTGTTTGCTGCAAAGTGAGATACGTAGTTGTGGTGAACGCTCAGCTTACCTGTACCAGTCAGCTTGCTGCGCTTTGCGAAGGTCTTCTTTGTCTTCATCTTGATCTTTGTCTTCGGCTTCTTTGCTTTTGCTTTCATAACAATCTCCTTTACTTTTTCTTAGGTGAGAACGTTACGGACATCGTATTGCCTTCCAACTGGGGAGCCTTACTTACGTCCGCAATGTCTGCAATCTGTTCTGTGAACTGTTTCATGACTTCGCGTCCAACTTCCTGGCGAGTGATCATACGTCCACGGAACTTCATGTCAATCTTTACTTTCTGTCCATCTTCAATCCATTCACGTGCACGGTTCAGCTTAGTTTCAAAGTCATGCTGGTCGATAACCGGTGATACGCGAAGAGACTTGACTTCGGTGACATGCTGGTTCTTCTTTGCTTCTCTTGCTTTCTTCTGTTCTTCGAAGCGGTAGCGGCCATAGTCGATAATCTTACATACCGGAACCTTAGCATTAGGAGCAACACACAGAAGATCCATTTCCATGTCATATGCTGCCTGAAGAGCTTCACGGCGCATCATTGTGCCGAGCTGCTGACCATCAGGTCCGATGACGAGGACTTCCTTAAAGCGGATGTCTTCATTTACCAGATCCTGCGGATCGCTCTTCCTGTTTTTGTTATTCTTGATCTTTCCCAAGCAAACCTCCCATGTAATTGAAAAGCAGGTACGGAAGCCGCACCTGCACGAATAACGTATTAATATACATCAATCGGCTCATTACCCAAATCCGCGAGGACATCGGGTGAGAAGCGGTGCTTCTTCTTTCCGTTAATTCAAACTACTTTGATATTAAACAACAATGTAATTAAACAGTCAAGTGTCAGATTTCAAATCCGGTCACATTTACTGTTACGTCATAAGGCTTATAGCCTGTCATGAATACTACGTTCTCGTAGATCTTGTTCTGCAGCAGTTCGCATGTTGCAGCCACATTCACACCATAGCGGACCTTGATGTCAGCAGTGATGCTCAGCTTGTTATCTTCAACATATACACCAAGAGGCTTGGAAAGCTTGCTGTTCTTAATGCGTACTGCATTTTCAATTTCATCAATACTGATTTCTGCAATAGAACGGAATACAGACTTATTCATTGCGATTAATCCATTATCCGTATTTGTGTTGATTACGATATAGTCCTTAGCCATAAAAATCACCTCATCTTGTCTCTTATTATAGCAACGCGCACCTTTTATTTAAAGATCATGCCGATGCGTTTATACAGTTCATCACAGATATCTTCCAGATCCCTGTTCAGACTCTCAAAGGATGCATATCTGTTTTCGAGTTCATCTGCAGCATCACGGAACAGATCCATGCATTCGAGCAGCTTATCCTCATGAACGATTTCAATCGTATTGGCCTTGCACAGAGCATTGACCAGTGTCACCTGAAGCTTGTCCTTGATATATTCTGCCTGTCCCTTGGAATAATCAGCGAACAGATCATTGAACCATGTCGGCTGAATCAGCAGCATCTTCATGACGCCGATGAATTCAACAAAATCTTCAAGGTTATTGCCGGGCTGAATCATGAACAGCATGGCAAAGAAAACATGCCACTGGAAATCCGTATTCATCTTTGCTTCAAAGAATCTTGCCAGCTTCTCGCTGAACGGATCCTCAAAGGAATAAGGTCTTCCCAGTGAGATTTCTTCCTTGAAGTCAATCTTCTCGGCATTGAGCTGATTCAGCAGCAGAAGATAGTCGATCATACGCTGCTGATTGTGCTCGTTATTCACGAAGTCACGGACGTAGACATACTGCGCAATCATGGCACTGCACTTCTTGAAGTCAGACGCAAAGCCGAGACTTTCCTTCATCTTTCTGTTCACCAGTTCATTGATGCTGCGGGAGACAAACGTCTTGAAGCCCTTTTCATCCATGCCGATACCGATCTGCGCAGACTGTGATTCGCGGGTAATCTCGTTGTACATAATCTCCAGCTGACGGTCAACGACATCCAGATTGTCACGAATCGCACCAAGCATTTCTCTGTTGAAGCGATCGTACATAACGAAATACGGATTCTTGTATACAACTTCATGTTCGATCTCACTCCAGAAGTTGTGTACCAGAGATTTGATCTGAAGCTCGAAGTTCACCCGTTCGTTATTGAAGATGTAATAGCCGTCAATGCGGTAGATCTGAAAGCCGTTGCGCTGAAGCTGAGGCTGCGAAGCAGCCAGATTCAGGTAAATGGGATCGGATGTTCCGATGAAGCGGCTGTACTCGGAACCGGTATTCTCCACATGACGGAACAGCATGTTATACAGCTCCGCTTCATTTCTGATGAAACGGCACTGCAATGTAATGCCGATCAGATCAGAAAGATTCAGAAGAACATCTTCCGGTGTCCTGCAGAAGAGATAAAACTGGTTGCGGATCATCTTCTCACGAAGACTCTTCTCGCTCTTCACGCGGGAATGAATTGCAACAAGTCCGGGATCATGCTCTTCAGCAATCATATTACGGAATATTTCTTCCAGACGTGCCTGCACATATCTGTAGTACGCCTGTTTCATTTCAAAGTGTTTGATTGTTTCATCAACGAGGTCAAATAGTTTCAAATGCATGAATTACTCCTATCGAATACGTAAATGTTTGGGGTAGCGGTTTTTCAGTGCCTTGCCGTCACTGCGTGCCCCGCCAAGCACGTGACCTCTCATGCAGACAGCATACCAGCCTTTCTTTGCCGGCTTTGCAATCTGTTCGCCATGGAGATATCTGTATACTTCATCTTCATTCAGTTCAATCGTATTTCTGAACGAAGACCATGCGGACATAAAGAAATGGTGTGAGAATTCAAATCTTCCATTTTTGATTTCACCTATCAGAACCTGATGCCTCATCAGACGGCAGCGGCCGGGCTGAATAAACGGTTCGACACCGCCATAGACACGATCCTTGAAAACAAAATAATACGGATACGGACGAACCAGAACGCTTTCAATCTCTCTGCGGATCGCAGCAGGCAGTTCACTGCCTTTGAGAAGAGAAGGTCCTCTGCCGTTTTCCTCCCCTGCTTCCTTGCGGAAACGGATGGCAAAATGCCCTTCACCGCCATCCATCGGGAATATACGTCTGCCGATACAGCCGTATTCACCGATCGCAAAGGAAGGTCGGCCGAAATCCACACCGGGTTCCTCCGGTTTCATATCAGGATGACGCTGCAGGAATGCAAGCGCCTGTTCTTCATCTTCTTCCATGCTGAAGGTGCAGGTGGAATATACCAGTACTCCGCCGTGTTTCAGACAGCGATAAGCATTGTCCAGAATCTCACTCTGCAGAGCGGCACAGGAACTGACCAGTTCCTCGCTCCACTGGCTGACGGCAACGCTTTCACGTCTCATCATCCCTTCGCCGGAACACGGAGCATCGCAAAGTACGGCATCAAAGTAGCCCTCAAATGCATCTGCGACATCCTTAGTATCGGCATTGATGACAACGACATTGGCTGCGCCATAGCGCTCAATGTTTTCCACAAGCACTTTCGCTCTGTTAGCATTGTATTCGTTTGCGACAAGCAGACCATCATTGCCCAGCATACCTGCAATCTGCGTTGTCTTTGAACCGGGAGCGGCACAAAGATCCAGCACCTTCATACCGGGTACCGGACGCAGAAGAGCAACCGCTGATGAAGCAGAAGGCTCCTGCATGTAGAACAGTCCTGCAAGATATTCCGGTGTAAAGCCAATCCCTGCTTCAGCATCTGTATACCAGCTGTCAGATGCGAACGGACTCTTTTCATGACTCAGATTCATCTCGGCAAACAGCTTCTCTTCACTGCATTTCAGCGGATTCACGCGGAAGCCGCGTCTAGCAGGCTGATCCAGCATTGCCAAATATGCAGGATACTCATCCTTCAGCATTTCCTGCATGCGCTTCAGATAGATCTCATTCATATTTCTTCAAAAGATTTCTTACATTTTCAATGTCGGTATGCAGCTGTGCAATCAGATGATCCCTGCTTTCGAACTTCTGTTCAGGACGCATGAATGATACAAATTCACAGACAACTGCACGGTTGTAGATGTCACCTTCAAAATCAATCATATGTGCTTCCAGAGACATCTTTGTACGGAAGTTGAAAGTCGGGTTATGACCAAGATTGACCATAGCCGGATAACGTACGCCATCCAGCAGAATAAAGCCGGCATAAACACCACCTTTCGGCAGAAGATATTCGGAACTGTAGCGGATATTGGCTGTCGGAAAGCCCATGCCTGTTCCCTGATGCCTGCCATGGACGACTGTGCCTTCAATGCTGAACCAGCAGCCCAGCATATCTGCAGCTTTTTCCATTTCGCCTTCTGTAATGCAGTTTGAAATACGTGTGCTGCTGATCTTGCCTTCCGCATCCGTAACTGCATCAACTACCGCAATGTCAAAATCCGCATCTCTTCTTAATGTATCAATGGAACCCATGCCTCTTTTGCCATAGTGGAAATCAAAACCGCAGACTAATCCCTGCAGTGTCAGCTTGCCGAGGATATCCTTCAGAAATGCTTCAGGAGTCAGTGCAGACATTTCCTTTGTAAACTTGAGAATGACAATATTCTGAATACCGAAGGATTCGGCACGATTGAAGCGCTGCTGCATTGTGGAAATATGCTGTACATCCTCAATGCCCTTGATGGCAACCCAGGGATCCGGATCAAAAGTGATCAGCGCTGTTTCACAGCCTTTAGCAGCTGCCATTTCGACTGTTTTATGAATCAGAGCCTGATGTCCTTTATGCATACCGTCAAAGTAGCCGATGCATGCGCACATAGGTACAGTGATTTTCTGTGTTGTTGCTGTTCCGATCGTGATAATACGCATATCAGCCTAGCCCTCTGGCGCAGTGATACTGGCCATCTTCTTTCTTTTCATAAGCCGCAAGAATACGGCCTTCACGAACCGCAATGATACGGTCAGCCGCATTGCGCAGTTTTAATCTGCGGCCATTGAGAATCAGTTTCTCTTCGATCTCTGTCATTTCTCTGATCTGCCATTCCGGGTCAATAACCTTCATGGGATCGATCAGACCTTCGCCTTTTTCAAGATCTTCGAATGTTGCCGCATCTTCCAGCGTCAGACCTTCGATGCCTGTACGGACAAGCGAAGTCATTGTTCCGTATTCGCCAAGAGATTCGGCAAAGTCATTGATCAATGTACGCACATAAGTACCGGAAGATACTTCGGCATCCATTGTGAAATCATTCTCGCCTGTCTGAGCGACACGCAGAGAAAAAATCGTTACAGGACGTGCTTCTCTTTCAATCTCAATCCCTTTGCGTGCAAGTTCATACAGTTTATGACCATCCTTTTTCAGAGCTGAATACATCGGAGGTACCTGCATAATATCTCCTGTCAGAGCCTTAGCGGCCTGATCCAGCTCTTCCTGTGTATGCACGGAAGGTTCCTTACGATCCACTGCTTCTCCCCAGATATCCTCTGTATCCGTCTTTACACCGAAAGCAAATCCGGCATGGTATACCTTGTGGTCCTTTACGCAGTAAGGCAGCAGCTTCGTGTATTTACCAAGAAGCACAATCATAAGACCGGACGCATTGGGATCCAGTGTTCCTGTATGTCCGATCTTCTTCTCATGAAATATTCTCCGGCAATTGCGGACCGCATCAAAAGATGTGATCCCTGCCGGCTTGTTCAGTAAAATTACTCCATCCATAATTGCATAGGTATTATAGCAATGATGCTATGGAAACTCAAAGAAGAGCGCTTAAGGCTTTCTTATATCTGCATCGATGTATTACGAAAAGATTTTGAACAATCCCTTTCCGCTTGCTAGAATACACTCATGCTGAAACGTGTATATGTCGAAATCACAAATATATGCAATCTGAAATGCGCCTTCTGTCTTGAGACTGTACGCAAGCCTCGCATGATGCGCCCCGCTGAGTTTGAAAGTGTGATTCAGAATGTCAAAGAACATACAGATTATGTCTATCTTCATGTCCAGGGAGAGCCTTTATCTCACCCTGATTTTGAAGAGATTCTTGATATCTGCGACCGCTATCAGATGAAAGTGCAGCTGGTTACAAATGCCACCCTGCTGAACCGTCATCCTGATCTGGTCAACCGCTCCTGCCTGCGCAAGATTTCCTTCTCGCTGCAGAGTGTGGAATACCATCATAACCAGGACCTGCATGCTTACATGAATGATATTTTCAGTTTTATCGAACGAGCTTCCGCCGCCGGCAGACCATATTGTGAGCTTCGCTTCTGGCGCAGCGATCAGAAAGACATGCCGGCGACTGCCGAATGCATGCGTATGATTCATGAACGCTATACGCTGAAGGAAACAAACCGCCGGGGATCCCTGCAGATGCTTGATGGCGTCTACCTTTCCTATGACAACATGTTCGAGTGGCCATCGATCAGTCATGATACCGATCAGACCAGAGGGACATGCCGCGGCGGCATTGACCAGATTGCGGTGCTTTCCGATGGCACGGTGATCCCCTGCTGTCTTGATAACGACGGAACGATCAAGCTTGGCAATATCTTCGAAAACACGCTGGCGGAAATTCTTGCCTCACAGCGCTATCTGAATCTTGTGGAAGGATTCAGAAAACATGAGGTGCGGGAGGAACTCTGCCGCCGCTGCACTTTCCGCTACCGTTTCAACCGCTGATCAGAAAACGATAAAGTTCGTCCCGTCTTCGATCCCAAGTGTGCCAAATGATGCATCAGGGTCCGCAAAGAGTCCTGTTTCCATTTCCATAAACCACTCCTCATCATTTCTGTTCAGAGTGATGCCATAGTATTCCTGCATAGCTTCGCGAAGAAACTCCGCTGTTTCCTTCAGTGAGGCTTTTTCATTGACGATACATTCGCAGACCGTATTATCTGCCGCAAATCTGATTTGTATCAGAATTTCCTTTTCCGTAAACATACATCATCTCATAACGGCACATGCACCATACGGAACGGCACCGCCGCTTCCATCAAACAGTAGCCTGCTTCCGGATCTGCCGGCGCTTTTTTAATTCTGCGTTCAAGAATACCTGCGATTTCCTGGCATGTCAGATCGCCAAGACAGATCCTGTTCTGTATCATTGCCAGATTACGCCAGCCAAGATCTGATAAAGATGAAGCAAAGATCATCAATGCTTTGCCGGTATCAATGCACTCGTGGATATGTTCTGCAATATCTCTGCATAATTCAGGACTTCCATCCAGTTCAATATACGAAATCCCGCCTGCAGATTGTGCCTCAATGGATTGTCTCATCATGTTTCTAAGCAGCCGCGAATGCGTAAAAACGACAGTTACCGGTCCATAATCAGAAAGCCGCAGCCAGTCCTGACGCGTATGCAGATAATCATCATATCGGCCAAGTACTGCCCTGCCGTCCTGCGGCAGATCACTCTGTTCAATCCGCTTCAGCGCATTGTACCAGATCTGCTTTACAGCATCTCTGCCGCAGCTGCATGCATGAATTTCCCCCAGAACGAGCATCAGATCGGTATCTTTGCAATTCTCTTCAGAACGCCTGAAAACAGCCGTCTCGCGCTGCATATTCAGTAACACCTTATATCCTGCATGATTCGTTATGGCCGAAGTATATGCGCATTTTCCTTTTGTAAGTTCACCTCCTTTTTCCAGAATGAATTCGCCGGCCTGCTGCAGCTGAGAAGCTTCGGGACTGCGGAGAACCTCTCGTGAATCCTCCGGCTGCTCCACACGCAGACAGATTCTGAACCTTGTGTTGGCACGAATCTCCTCACTTACGACACCGGCAGGCTTCTGCGTTGAAAGAATCAGATGCATGCCAAGACTTCTGCCGATTCTTGCGACTGCAAGCAGTCCGTCAAGAAACTGCGGACACTCGCTTTTCAGCTGGGCAAATTCATCGACAACGATGACCAGTTCCGGCATCAGAGCAAAGCCATTCATCTTTGCAAATGTGCGATATTCCTGCAGATTGCGGATCTGATGTCCGCAGTTTTCCTGCAGGGCCAGAAAACTCTGTTCACGATGAGTGCATTCATTGCGTATTCCTGCCAGTACTCTATCCGTTTCACTCTCTTCAAGGTTCGTCAATGTACCGGCCACATGCGGCAAAGCCTGACTGCCCTGTGAAAACACTGCAGATATTCCGCCGCCTTTGAAATCTACGATCACAAAGCAGATTTCATCCGGACTGTATTCAACCGCCAGAGAAAGAATCATTGCCATCATCAGTTCCGATTTACCGCTGCCGGTTGTTCCGGCAATCAGACCATGCGGACCATCTCCCGTTTCACTCAGATCCAGATAGACCCTTTCTCCCTGTTCATTGAAGCCAAGCAATGCCTTCAGTGATGTGTCATGACGATGTCTATGCCAGCGCTCTGCAATGTTAAGCTGCTGTACATCCCTGACGCCATATACATCCAGAAAGCCATGATACTGCCTTGGGGCAAAGGGATATCTTTCACATGTATAGCGGAATACCGGCTCATTGCGGGCCTGTTCCATCAGAAGCGGATATGTTTTTCCGCTCTCCTTTATCAGAAGTGAATATGAATCTTCATTTCCCTGTATGATCAGATCTGCATCTGAAACATCCAGACCAGCAAAAATACGGAAATCCTTCTCCTCTTTCCAGGCTTCCGGAAAACCGTCAGCGCGAAATGAGAAAACCGCATATGTACCGATACCCTTATGGCGATATAAAGATCTGATTCCTGCTGCCGTACATGCTGCCATGCGATAGCCTTCCTGATTGAAAAGGCATTGTGCATTCAGAAGATTACTGAATAAAGCTCTGTCTTCTTCATCGAACAGGAGAATACATGGAATCATCATCTGCACAGCCTGCAGAAACAGCTGCTGAAGCCTCAGAAAACGATCCTGACAGGTATAGCTGATGATTCTGATCTGTTTATCATTTGCGATATAGGGACGATACGTGCTGTCTGTACAGCACTCTTTCAGTCTTCTGAGTTTCTCTCTGATTTCTTCGGGAAGCTGCTGCGGCTGTTCGTCACGAACAACAGCATCCATGGTTTCCTGACATCGGCCAAGACATAACTGAACCGTCTCATCCGTACCTGCTGTATACCTTCCGTTTCCTTCTGTGATATACAGATTCTCTCTTTGCCTGGTCAGTTCTTCTCTTTCTTTTTCAATGCGTTCAATGATGTCCTGCAGATAATTGAGATATGCTTCTGTGGTTTCTCTGATCAGATGATCAGTTTTTTTCTTTTCATGACGAAAAGACAGCGGTGTCCAGACCAGCGTGCTGATCATCATCACAGCCGGAAGAATCAGAGCTGATAAAACAGAGGATGTATAGGCGGAATGCCTGAATGTTTCCAGAGCCATCAGACCTCCTGCTGCAAGTGAAGCAGATGCCATGGTGAAAGCCGGACCGATGGTATAGAGAAGCGGACGCGGTTCAGCAACTGTCGGCTGCACATAAGGCCGCACCTGAATTTCATGACGAAAAGACTGCATTTGGGATGCATGATGATAGATCTGCGGATGCTCATGGCGGATCAAGGGCAGTTTTCTGACTGTTTCACACATCGCAGTCGGAAGAATACTGCTGAGACCGGGTACACTGTTTACGGATATGAAATCCGAATGCAGAAGAAACCTGTAATGAAGACAATCAAGAACATCCCCATCCGCAAAGCTGCATTCATGCATGATACGTCGACCGTTCAAAGCCACGGGTATGGCTGCTCTTACATATACCCGACGTGCAGAAGGATCAATTTCAAGACAGCGATCCATCAGATATGGCGATGCAGTCTGTATATCATCATCCAGTCCTGTTCCGATACTGATTCTTCGCCCACCATAACTGTAGCGATGAAAACTGTGCAGTCCTTCATCACTGCAGAAATAAACTGCAGCTGTTTCACTGCTGCTGCGTGATCCTGCCAACAGCATCTCGCCCTCGGCAATCCGGCAGTTTTTAAGAAGGTCGATTCTTCCATATGTCCGCAATCTATACCCCTCATTGCTGCAGCTGATGGCAATTTCTCCCTGCAGTACAGGCAGAATGGTTTCCCTGCGTACAGCAATTGAGCGGATCCTGTCTTTTGTCACAATCACGGCAATCATCATGTCACCTTCACGCACAGCACCGTGCAGTTTGCTCTATATGCACCATCCGGTGTTGAAATCATCAGTACCGTACTGCCGCTGCTGCGGCCATGAACGGTCCCATCGCTGTCCACGTATGCAATCGCAGAATCCGCAACCTCATAGACCAGATCCTTTTCCTTTACACCATCAGGCAGAGATGTAATCTGTGTTCTGCCTGTACCGCCTTCATTGACAACCATCAGATACTCCGAAATCGAAAGAGTATCCGCAATCTTCAGTTCCTCAGCTTCCGGCAGCGGCCTACGGCCTGTTCTGGTGCATCTTTTCACACGTATCCCGTTTTCAAAATGAGAGTTCAATGTCGCAAAAATCGGAGCGTTGCGCTCATTGAGAATTGAGAAGGAAGTTGTCATACCCAGTCTTCCGAGTATACTGTTTGAACCGTTGAGATCGCAGTCAAGAATCCAGTATGCTCTGACATCACTGCAGGCCTGTACGTCCGCGCGCCCTGCGCAGAGTTCATCCGCAAAATCCTCATCCGCAGAAGTTGATCTGACTTCCTGACTGCCATCCTCAGCCAGAAGATGCAGCGTTGTGGATGCAGATGCTTTTGCTCCTGCTTCCACATTGAGATCAGCGACTCTCTTTTTCAGAAGACATAAGGCAAAATCCATACCAGCAGTCACACCGGCAGTCGCCTTGATGGATGCGTTTCCGGTGCTGTCCGTATTGCGGATAATCCTGACTTTGCCGTTTCTTGTTTCCGCACCCAGCACATGTTTCTGCACAAGCGTCAGCTCACATTTTCCGGAGGCATGCAAATGCAGATCCAGCGACATCTGCAGGCTCAGCGCCGGCTGCTGCGGGATCGGCAGATTTACTGTACAGATGGTCAGCACCGTATCCTCTGCCTGCACGCTTTTCTTCCATAAGGATTCCATCATGGAAACAAAGGATTCTCTGTTCATATTGGTGAAATCCGCCTGTCTTGTTTCTGATAGCGAATTGCGGAAACCTGCATCTTCTTCCGTATTGAAGCTGACACAGAAATAGCTGTTATCTGCATCCGCCGTCCTGAACTGATAGCTGCAGCGCACTCTGTTGACCTTCAGATCGGCATAGACCTTTACTCCATCAGGCATTGTCCTGTTAGCTTCTGCAGTGATGGAAGTCGGTGTCACCTTCAGTACAATGCTGTATCCGGATAAGGAGAATGTCTTCTGCAGAGAACGCACAGCCATCAGCTGTACTTCATTCACTGCAGAAGATTCCTGAATGATATCCTCCCCGATCTGTATCTCTGCATTTGAAAAATCTGCATCCACGGAGCCCTGATAATCAAAGTCCCCTGCTTCCTCAATTTCTTCAAAATCTTCCAGAACAACATGATTCCCGTCTTCTGAAGACTCTATGGAAAGCACACGGCAGATACGAAGATTTCCATCTTTATCCTCAAATGCCATAATCATTCCTTCTTCAATCTCGCATTCTGCAGAATACAGTGCCCTCATGCTTTTTTCATCAAAGAACAGAGGCTGATTCTGCATGACAGCATCATGAAGACGGAACTGAGATACATTCGCAAAATTCCGATGATTGATGATCTGCAGAGCATGATCCAGAATGCTTTCTGCTTCTTCTCTGCTGATCCTTTCATGTGGCATAAAGCTGCCGTTCTTCATTTCCATCAGTCCTGCTTCCACGGCCTGACTGATTTCATCTGCTGCAAAACAATCCGCTGTATCATCCGCTTTACAGTCACTGCTTCCTTCTCTGCCAAGCAGCCCGGCAAGGGTATATGCCACCCATTGCCGATCAGTTGGCTGATCAAAGGGAAACGGGATATCCGCTTTGAGAATATCCCATTCCGCAGCTGCCTGTACTGCTTCGAAACATGCCATGGAGTCCGTCACGTTCGCAAACCAGGGTTCCTGCTGTTCATACTGCTGAATGCCTGCCTTTTCACAAAGCAGAATCATCCAGTCGCCCAGTGTGAAATCAGAAGCTTCGATCTGTTTATGGTGACAGCTCGATGCTGAAGCAGTAAGGCAAAGAAGAAGCACAAGGAGATTCTTAATACTGAATCGACGAAGCATTTCCGGTAATCGATGATTCCAGCGCATCATAGGTATTGACGGTCAGATCAAGAAAAGCGGCATATGCTTCAATGACTTCCTTCTCCTTTTCAAATCGAGCAGAGAACAGATTGAAACGGCTTCTGATTTCCTCTCCTGCCTGAGAAATCCATGTACCGTCCAGAGCATTCATCTGCTGTTTCATAATGCTGAGTTCCTCGTACATACGGCTGTTCAGCGAACGTAAGCGCGCTGCTGTTTCTGCAACCTCATTCAATGAAATCTGAATTGCACTCATAAATCCTCCTTAAAGCAACGAACCGGCCTGTGATGCCAGTTCTTCCTGGGTCTGACGATATGCACGGGCACTGCTGCGCAGAAACTCTGCATATTCGGAACATAATGCCGCAATCTGCCTGAAATCAGGTTCAAAGCGGGAGATTCGGGAAGTAAAGGCGGTATTGTCAGATCCCTTCCAGACCTGCGACATGGTTTCCACTGCTTCAAACAGTTCGGAAATCTGTGTACGATAGGCACTGCCGCTTTCTTCCATACGGGCTGCACAGCTTTCCAGCATCTGCGGTTCCACTGTAATGTTTCTCATCATGATCACCTCTTTCTGCTATACATATTCACTGCGCAAAGAGAATCTCCCCGCCGAAAAAGAAAAAAGTTCCCGGGATTCACCCGCGGGAACCTGATCCGGTCAGTCAGCCGGATTTACCTGGAACACATAGAATTTCAGATAGGATGTTTCAGCCATTGTCCAGAGAATCGGATGATCGCTGTTCTGCTGGGTAACGGATACCTGTTTCAGAACAACACCTGTTTCTGCCGCACTCTCTTTAAGCATCTGCTCAAAAAGGGCTGTTTCCATATATCTGCTGCAGCTGCAGGAGATCAGATAACCGCCATTGCGGAGCACCTTCATTGCCTGCTTGTTGATATGCTTATAGCCATTGTAGGCGCGATTCACTGTACTGCGTGACTTTGTGAAAGCCGGCGGATCGAGCACGATCAGATCAAACTGACCATCCTTGATTTCATCCAGATATTCAAAGACATCCGCCTGGACAAATTCCACACGATCTTCCAGACCATTCAGACGCGCGTTATGCGCTGCCTGCTTCAGTGCTTCACCGGAAACATCAACCGCAGTTACATGCGCTGCTCCGCCAAATGCTGCATTGAGGGCAAAACCGCCGGTATGTGTAAAGCAGTCACATACTTTCAAACCTTTTGCCATCTTTCTTAGCAGCACACGGTTGGACTTCTGATCCAGGAAGTATCCTGTCTTCTGTCCGTTTTCAATATCAACACGCAGCTTCAGTCCATTCTCGGAAATGATGGTCTCCGTCGGCAGAACTGCATCTTTCCAGAAACCCTTATAAAGTGCAAGACCTTCCTTTTCACGCACCTTGACATCATTTCGCTCATAGATGCCGCTGATGTTCTGACTATCTTCCTTCAGCACATCCAGAATAATGCTGTAGATCATATCCTTTCGCTTTTCTACACCGCTGCAGCTGATCTGTGTCACCAGAATATCATTGTAGCGGTCCAGAATCAGTCCGGGCATACCGTCTGCTTCACCGAAGATAATACGGCAGTTATCCAGATTCTCACGTTCGCATACCCTGCGGAATGACCATGCTGCACGAATCTTCTTCTCAAAGAAACGACGATCGATTTCCATACTGCGATCTGCACTCAGAATACGCAGACACACATGACTGACAGCAGAATAATAGCCGCTGCCGATATATTCACCGTTTTCAGATTCAAGATCAGCGATCCCGCCATCTTCAGCTTCACCCTTGATCATCACCAGATTGTTTCTGTACATCCATTTCTGGCCTTTTGCCAGAAACTCTCTGCCCTGATCGGAAATTACCAATACTGCTCTGTTCATTTCTCTATCCTTTACTGTATTTGAGAAAAAACGGAAGCCGTGAGACTTCCGTTTATCAATTACGCTTCCTGTTCGCTATCTTCTTCCACAGCTGCAGCCTGCGCACTTTCTTCCTGACGATGAATCTCATTAATGATCTCATCAATATGACGACCATTCAGTTCAGTTTCATCGATAACGAAGGTCAGTTCGGGCGTACGGCGAATAGCCAGACGCTGAGCAAGCTCGGAACGAATATGTCCCTTGGCACGATTCAGTGCCTTCAGACCTGCCGCTGCACGTTCGCTCTTGCCGAGGAATGTGCAGTAAACAGTTGCATAGCTGTGATCATTGGAAACACGAACATCGTTGATGGTTACAAAACCAACGTTCGGATCCTTGACACTGAACTGGACGATTTCCGAAATATTCTTGCGGATAATACCTTCCAGTCGTCTCTGCTTGACGTTATTTGCCATGAATCAACAACCTCAGTCTACAGAAACTTCCTGTGCCTGATAAGCTTCCAGACGGTCACCGGCCTTGACATCGTTATAGTTTTCGATTGTCAGACCGCATTCATAACCTGTCTGAACTTCCTTGACGTCATCCTTGAAACGTCTCAGAGAGCCAAGCTTACCTGTGTAAACAACGATACCTTCACGAATCAGACGTACACCGCAGCTTGCTGCCAGCTTACCGTCTGTAACCATACAGCCGGCAATTGTACCAATCTTGGAAACCTTATAGATTTCTCTAACTTCAGCTTCACCGATTGTAACGTCTTCGTATACAGGTTCAAGCATACCCTTCATAGCCATTTCCATTTCTTCCGTTGCCTTATAGATAATGTTGTGCAGACGGATGGAAACACCGGATTCTTCAGCCTTCTTACGGATACTGGAATCAGGTCTTACGTTAAAGCCGATGATCATAGCCTTGGATGCACTTGCCAGCATGATATCGGATTCGGAAATACCGCCGGCTGTGGAATGGATGACATTGACCTTAACACCACTGACATCCAGCTTTTCAAGAGAGCTCTTAACTGCTTCTGCGGAACCCTGTACGTCAGCCTTGACGATGACAGGAATTTCCTTGATATTACCTGTTTCAATCTGAGCAGCCAGATCTTCAAGAGACATTGCACTTGTCTTTCTGCGGTCTGCTTCGATCTTTCTCTTCTTTCTGCGATCAGCGATTGCACGCGCTTCCTTTTCACTTTCAAAGGAACGGAACAGATCACCCGCAGCAGGAACACCATCCAGACCAATGATTTCCACAGGAGTTGCAGGTCCTGCAATCTTCATTTCCTTGCCGTCTTCGTCACTCATACGGCGTACACGGCCAAAGCATGTACCAACGACAACAGGATCGCCATGACGCAGTGTACCGTTCTGTACCAGCAGAGTTGCAACAGGACCGCGTCCCTTATCCAGCTTTGCTTCGATAACTGTACCTGTAGCTACACGCTTAGGATTAGCCTTGAGTTCCTTGACGTCGGCAACAGTAATGATTGTTTCGAGCAGTTCTTCGATACCATCGCCCTTACGCGCACTAGTACGTACGAAGATTGTATCGCCGCCCCATTCTTCAGGCATAATGCCCAGATCAGCCATTTCCTGCATAACACGATCAGGATTTGCATGCGGCTTATCCATCTTGTTGACAGCAACAATGATCGGACATTCAGCAGCCTTGGCATGGTCTACCGCTTCTCTTGTCTGCGGCATGACACCGTCATCGGCAGCAACGACGATAATGGCGATATCAGTTACGGATGCACCGCGGGCACGCATGGCAGTAAATGCTTCGTGACCGGGTGTATCGAGGAATGTAATCTTACGGTCATGCAGAGATACCTGGTAAGCACCGATTGCCTGTGTAATACCACCGGCTTCGCCTGCAGCAACCTTCGTAGCTCTGATTGTATCCAGCAGAGTAGTCTTACCATGGTCTACGTGACCCATGATTGTAACAATGGGAGGTCTTTCTTCAAGCATATCCGGATCATCGATATCTTCGACTTCCAGAGAATCTTCCTCACGCTCAGCAACCTTTGTAGGCTCAATATCATAGCTGATGCAGACCAGTTCAACCAGTTCATCCTCAAGCGGAGAATTGATTGTAACAGCCTTGCCTTCCATGAACAGAGTCTTGATGATTTCAGCAGAATTGCGGCCGATCTTTTCAGCCAGTTCACCTACTGTAATACCATCAGCGTATGTAATTGCATGGATATCCTGTGCCTTCTGACGGTTTCCGCCTTCGAACGGCTTCTTGCCGCCGGAGAACTTCTTATTCTTATTGAAATTGTTGTTCTTCTTGGCACCGTTATTGTTAGCAGGCTTACGCTTAGCACTGCTGTTATTAGTGTTCGTCTTCTTCATTCAGTTCCTCCTTGCATTAAGTTGAGGCAATCTGATTTCAGATTACCTGATGTACGTATCAGGCATCTCTTCCTTTCTTTTCGGAAAAGATTAAGCCTTGACGGCAGCGAGGATGGAATCCCAGATTTCCTCTGTGATTTCAACCTCAAGTGCCTTGGCCAGAGATCCCTTTTTCTTAGCGATTTCGACTGCCGAAGGATCCTTCTTCAGATATGCGCCGTGACCGTTCACCTTGCCGGTTGCATCTGCAACAACCTGACCATCAGGTGTACGGACAATGCGGAGCAGTTCCTTCTTTGGAAGCTGTTCGCCTGTCGCAACGCACTTTCTCATCGGAATTTTTCTAGGCATAATTACTGATTATCCTCGTCGTAATAATCTTCGTATTCGTCGTAATCAAAATCGTATTCGCTTTCTTCTTCTTCTCTCTGCTTAGCTTCGATTTCTTCAAGTTCTTCTTCTGTATAAATCGGACGGTTGTCATTGACCTTAGTCAGATCAGCCTTGATCTTCTTTGCCAGTTCAGAATTGCGAACCTTGTACTGATCTTCATCATCAGACTTTCTCTTTCTCTTCGGCTTGGAATCCTGCTTGGGCTTATTGTTATCCGCAAGCTTTTCAAATCTGGAAACATATGTATTCTTGGCAGCCATTTCTTCCAGATCTGCATGACGGGGAGCACGAGGAGCTTCAGGTTCAGTTTCTTCAGGTTCTTCTGCAGCAGGTTCTTCTTCAACTGTTTCAGCAGGTTCTTCAGCTGCAGGTGTTTCTTCAGCCTTTTCCTCTTCTTCCATAGCCATAGCTGTATCAACCTTTTCAGATACGGCGTCCTGCATTTCTTCAGGAATGATTTCATCGGATTCTTCAACAGTACCGTTCTTTTCAGCAAGCTTAGCGACAGCTTCCTGTCTCTTCTTTTCAGCTTCCTTCATTTCACGTTCCAGACGTTCCTGTTCCTTGCGGGCAGCTTCGCGAGCATATTCCTGCTTCTTTTCTTCTGCCTTAGCCTTGAGAGCTTCATAATCGACGCCCTTTTCTTCCAGTTCAGCCTTTGTCTTGATATCGATCTTGTGATTTGTCAGCTTAACGGCAAGACGTGCATTCTTGCCCTTCTTGCCGATAGCAAGAGACAGCTGATCTTCATCTACGATTACCAGCAGGCTGCGGTCATCATCACCGGGCAGAACTTCTCTTATTTCAGCAGGAGCCAGAGCATTCTTGACCAGTTCTGTCAGATCATCGTTCCACTGGAAGATATCGATCTTTTCACCATTCAGTTCATTGATGATGTCCTGTACACGGTTGCCTCTCGGACCGATGCAGGCACCGATCGGGTCAACATCAGGATTATGGCTCATAACAGCCATCTTAGTACGTTCACCGGCTTCACGGGCAATTGCCTTGATTTCAACTGTACCCTGGAATACTTCGGGAACTTCCTTTTCGAACAGTCTCTTGACCAGCATCGGATCCGCACGGGAAACCAGAACCTGGCTGCCCTTTGTATCCTTGTCTACTGCTGTAATGACAACACGGATCTTCTGACCTTCGGTAACTCTTTCACCAGGCAGTGCAGCACTGTGGGGCATCATCGCAACTGTCTTACCCAGATTAACCAGAGTGAACTTTTCCTTTACGGATTCAACAACACCCAGAACCATGTCATTCAGCTTATCAATATATTCATCGTAAACAGCAATCTTTTCAGCTTCACGGATCTTCTGTCTCATGACATTGCGAGCCAGTGTAGCAGCAGCTCTGCTCATTGTTTCGATTTCAATGCCTCTGCATACCTTTTCACCGAGATTGACATCAGGATTGATTCTGCGAGCTTCTTCAAGACTCATTTCCAGTTCATAGTCTTCAACTTCTTCAACGACTGTGTAGTACTGGTACAGATCAATTGTTTCTGTCTTCTCATTGATTTCAGCAACGACTTCGATATCGCTCAGTTCGGCATTCTTCTTATAGGCCTTAGCCATAGCTTCCTTGAGAGCTTCCTTGATGACTTCGACGGGAATGTTTCTTTCACTTTCTACAGCATTCAGCGCCTTAATCATATCTTTGTACTTGAGTTTCATACTATCTCCTTAAAATCTGACCGCATAGCGGATAAACTCGATATTGCTCTTTGTAAACTCAGCAACCCTTCTGGCTGCCTTATCGCGATATTCCAGATGAATCACTTCACCTTCGATATCCTTGACTTCACCTGTCAGTTCAAGCATCTTCTTGAACGGTTCCTTCAGTCTGACATAAACATACTTTCCGGCCAGACGATCCAGTTCTTCAGGATCTCTGATTTCTCTTTCCGCACCGGGGCTGCAGACTTCAAGAGTGTACTCTTCAGAAATGAGATCTTTCTCATCAAGAATTGCACTGAGCTGTTCGCTGACTTCCGCACAGGTATCCAGATCCATGCTTCCGTCCGGTTTCATAATGGAAACCTCAAGTGTATTCTCTTTTCCGCCGATCCATTTCAGTTCATAGAGTTTTACCCCGCTCGCCTCGAATACAGGCGCAAACAGGTTTTTCAGTAGTTCTGTTCT
>JAZUHS010000060.1:0-20545 GCA_045641845.1 Bulleidia sp.
ACGTTCAGTTCCAGCGCATAGCATGTTCCGTCGTTCAGCGGCAGTTCCCCGCGTACCGGAATCGGATTCTGGTTGGTGTAGAGACCAAACAGCGGACCTGAGCCATGGCCATAGTAGCCGATGGGATGTGTATACAGTACCGGACGCAGTCCTTCTTCCTTACCCTGGGCAATGGATTTCAGGAAGATCTCGTTGCCGATACGGCCTTCGATCATGTTCTCACGGACGACATCCTGGAAACGGTTGGCACGTTTGAAGCCGGCCATGATGCCTGCAGGAACTTCTGTTTCGCCAGGCTTAAGCACATAGGCAAGACGCTGGGAGTCGGTATTGAGACCCAGGTATGTCAGACCCATATCGGTATGAAGCAGGTCGCCTTCTTCAATGACAATTGCACTGGCACGAGTTGCATCCAGACCATCTCTCTGCAGGTCTACATCAGGTGAGAACCATGCGCCCATGCCAAGATCATTGATTCTTTCCAGAATGAAGAATTCAACATCTGTTGTTGTAGTAACACCGGGTGTAATGACTTCACGGGAATATGCTTCGTTCTGAATTGCCATAGCAATCTTGTAGATGTCAGGATACTTTTCCAGTTCTTCGTCTGTACGTGTTTCCAGCCATCTGATGGCAATCTGTGTATCTTCACACAACGTGACACCATTATCTTCATTGAGCTGATCATACAGTCTCTTGGTCAGACCGTCTGCCTGGCCATTGTTGGAAGATACATTCACTGCCACCTTGCCCCAGCTGTGTTCTCTGATCACTCTTCTGATGGCTTCCATCTGTGTTTCCTTCTTCGCATCCCATCCCTGCTTGTAGTACTTGAGCAGTGCGGGGTTAGGGAAGCAGAAGTTCAAAGGTGTATAGTTACCTTCCTGATCCATTGAGAACATCAGGCAGCTGATACGGGATGCTGTAAACATCTGTGCCGGTGTAATGGTCTTGAAGACCGGATCTTCATTGTATTCACCGCAGATGACAACCCAGAGATTCACACCGCATTCCTTCATCAGTTTCGGCATGACATACTTCAGACGATATTCCATCCACTTATCCTGCAGAGCATACTGTTCTCTGATCGGTAGTACACCCATCTTTTCCTTGTAGGCATTCTTCATATTGTTTTTCTCCTGATTCTTTTTAATAGTTTTATACGAAAATCACTGCAGTTTCTATTGGTTTGCACTGTGATTGCGGCGATACGTTCTGCGGATATAGCCTTCTTTTACATGTGTGCAGTCCACATCGATCAAAGTAAACTCCGTTTCATCAAAGGACGGAAAGAAGGCATCGCCATCGCTGACTTCCCGATCCACTTCCGTCAGATACATCAGATCCGCATACGGCAGTGCTTCCAGAAACAATCGCTCACCGCCGCCGATATAGATCTCATCACTTTCCGCAGCCGCAATCGCTTCAGAAAGAGAAGATACCGTGATCAGGTTTGCACCGGTGAAATTCTTTGTGGAAGAAACGACGATATTCTGACGATTGGGCAGCGGATGACCGATGTCCTCATAGGTAATACGTCCCATGATGACGGTATGGCCGGTTGTCAGTTCTTTGAACTGCTTCTGTTCACCGGGAATGGACCAGGCCATGTGTCCGTTTTTACCGATGCAGCGGTCTTTGTTATAGGCACAGATCAAGGCAATCATAGTGTTCCCCCTTTTCTGTCCATTATACAGAAAAACTGCCCGCAGGCAGTCTTTGTGTTTATGCAGATACAACGCGGTGTTCTTTCCACTTGCCGCTCTTGTAACGGAACCAGGCACCAAGGAAGTTCATCGTCCAGTGTGTAGCCATAGCCATCCACATACCATAGATCTGGAAGTTGAGGACAATCGCAAACAGCCAGGAGAAGAATACACGGCCGATGCCCAGGGCAACAATCGCTACATACATGAAGTACTTGACGTCACCGGCAGCACGCAGAGCCGTCGGGAACGGACCGGAAGGCATACCCATGATGATCGTCAGGAAGCTGTGGAAGGCAACCAGGATGAAGACGATATGTTTGGTTTCTTCGGAAAGCTGATAGAGCTTGAGAATCAAAGGCAGTGACAATGTCAGACCAGAGCACAGGAAGATCGAAGCAATACCAGTAATACGAAGCATCTTGCGCATATAGTAGTCGGCCTGATCGTAGTCATTGGCACCGACACACTGACCGACAATGGTCGTAATGGCAAGACCTGTCGCACCGTTCATGATGGTATTGATGTATTCAATGCTGTTGGCCACACCGTTAGCTGCGATCTGGGCTGTGCCGAAGGTAGCGATGATACTTGTCATCGTCACTCTGCAGATCTGGAAGAATCCGGATTCGACACCATTGGGAATGGCAATACCAAGGATCTTCTTGAGTAACGGGAAGTCGAGATGGAACATGCCTTTAAGATCAATACTGATTTTTCTTCCCTTCTTCAGAAGCAGAACGAAGAGAATGATCGCAGCGGCCATACGGGAAAGTACGG
The DNA here is from genome assembly GCA_045641845.1 of Bulleidia sp. Classification (GTDB taxonomy): domain Bacteria; phylum Bacillota_I; class Bacilli_A; order Erysipelotrichales; family Erysipelotrichaceae; genus Bulleidia. Next base: position 2,487 of record JAZUHS010000060.1, read on the forward strand.
AAGCTGCCGCAACGCCGAAGACGCCTGCTTTCAGAACAAAGATTGCTAAGGCATTGCCGACAACGTTGATCGCATTCATCACCATGGAAGTATTCATAGTCACACGGGAATTGCCCATGGATCTGAACAATGCCGCACAGGCATTGTAGACAGCTAAGAACGGATAGGATACCGCTGTAACCAGCAGGTATGTAATCGCCGCCTGCATGACACCGGGTTCGACCTTGCCAAACAGCAGAGATAAAAGTCCTTTGTTGAAGATCATCATAATGGCCATGACGGCTGCACCGAAGACAAAGGCAAAGCTGACCAGCTGGTTGGCTGCCTTTCTGCTTTCCGCAGGATCGTTATAGCCAAGATACTGTGATACGACAATGGCACCGCCGGTAGCGATGGCTGTTGTCAGATAGATAAAGATGCCGTTGATCATATCTACCAGCGATACACCGGATACAGCCATTTCACCGGCATAGGAAATCATGGCAGTATCAACCATACCGACAAGCATGGTCAGGATCTGTTCAATGACCAGCGGAATCAGAAGAATCTTAATATCATGATTGGAGAAACGAAGCTTTGAATGATCAACATTCTGTTTTTTCGGTTCAATCCACTTTGCGAATAATTCACCCATATTCATCACCTACAGGCAGTGATTGTACCTATCACCGGAGTGTTTGTCTAAGGATTTGCACAGGAAAAGGATATGCATTTTCTGCATATCCTCAGGCTGTTTATGAGAGATCTTCACCGTTGCTTGCAATGACTTTCTGATACCAGTAATAGGAATCCTTCGTATAGCGTTTCATGGAACCCTGTCCATAGTTATCTGCATCCACGTAGATCTGACCATATCTCTTGGCCATTTCACCTTCGCTGTTGGAGACCATATCCACGCATCCCCAGTACAGATATCCCATCAGATCAATGCCATCCAGCTCAATCGCATCCTTCATGGACTGGATATTCACACGCATGTAGTGAATACGATAGTCATCATGTACAGTACCGTCCTCAAAGACATCATTCCAGCCGATGCCGTTTTCAACGCACCACAGCGGGCAGTGATAGCGATTATGGAAGATGTTCATGGCTAAACGCATGGACTGCGGGTCGATGCCCCATCCCCAGGCATTGGTCTTGAGGTACGGATTCTTAACGGATCTGCCGTCAGCACCGTTGCCTTCACCTTTCTGTGCATCTTCGCTGTGGGTTGTATAAGTATGAGAACCATAGGTAGAAAAGCTCAGGAAGTCACAGACACCTTTCTTCAATAATTCCGTGTCCCCTTCCATGACAGGAAGGACAATGCCTTCACGCTCGTATTCCCTGAGCTTGTAGCAGGGATATTCCCCAAGCATCTGTACATCGGAGAAGAAGAGTGTATTGTTCTGACGCTTTGCGGCATAGAGCTGATCGGCAGGATCGGCAGTTAATGCGTAGCTGGGAGAGAATGCCAGCATCATGCCGACCTTGATGTCATCACTGACTTCATGTGCTGCCATCACTGCCTTGGCACTTGCCACAAACTGATGGTAGCCGGCATTGGCAATGTTCTGCGGATCGGCGTGAATCAGACCGCCGCAGGCAAAAGGTGCTGTTTCAATATGATTGATTTCGTTGAAGGTCAGATAGTACTTCACCTTGCCCTTGTATCTTTCAAAGCAGACACGGGCATACTTCTCAAAGAGATCCACAGGTTCTCTGCTGTCCCAGCCGTTGCACTTCTGAGCAAACAGCAGCGGTGTTTCGTAATGATGCAGTGTCACCAGCGGTTCAATGCCATACTTGAGACATTCATCAAAGACATCATCGTAGAACTGCATTCCGCATTCACTTGGTTCACCATAGGGATCAGGAAGAATACGTGACCACTTGACGGAAATACGCAGGGACTTGAAACCTTCTTCGGCCATCAGACGGATATCTTCTTTGTAATGATGATAGAAATCAGATGCGATATGACTGGGATAATAGTATTTCGGATCGTCCAGTACCATCGGCACTGCACCTTCCGGTAAATGACGGGCGGAAGAGCCGAAACATAAAGGTGTTCCGCCTTCTGTACCATCAGGCATACGCCATGTCACCTGACGCTTGACGGTATGGGAACCGTTGGTCATGACATCAGCTGTAGATAATGCGGCATCGCCTTCAAAGACACCGCCTTCGTACTGGTTGGACGCTGTTGCTCCGCCCCACAGGAAATTCTTCGGAAAACTCATAATGATACCTCCGGATTAAAGATACGCTATAACAGAATTATACGATATTTATGCGAAATCTTTGCATAGAAAAACAGGTGTGACAATCATCACACCTGCTTGGTTCAGTGTTTATTCAGCTGTATATACCAGCTTGCCGCCGACATAAGTTGCCGCAACAGGAATCTGGTAGATTGTCTGAGGATCTACTTCGAAGGGGTTAGCACCAAGAACAACGAAGTCAGCCATATAGCCGGGCTTGATCAGACCCTTGACGTTTTCTTCAAAGCTTCCTTCCGCAGAACGGATGGTATAGGAATCCAGAGCTTCCTGTACTGTGAATGCTTCTTCAGGCAGGTAGGGACCCATCTGATCCTTTACAGTTGTACGTGTTACCGCACACTGCATGCACTTGAGTACATCCGGCTTTTCAACAGGGCAGTCTGTACCGTTGGATACGGATACACCCTTGTTCATCAGCGTCTTCCAGCTGTAGGAAGAAGCAGCCTTTTCCTTGCCGACACGGTCTTCAATGATATGAATATCATAGTCAAGGAAGATGGACTGTGCATATACATGCATGTTGAGATCAGCGATCTTCTGCAGCTGTTCGGGACGGGAAATCTGGCAGTGCACGATACCGTGACGATGATCTTCACGAGGATTTTCAGCCAGTGCCTTTTCTACTGCGGTAAGAACACGGTCAAGGCAGGCATCGCCGATAGTATGAATCGCTACCTGCATGTTATGTGCATTGGCATAGCCGATCATTTCATCGAACTGTTCCTGTGTGAATACGGACAGACCGCATGTTGTAGGATCATCTGCGTAAGGTTCGCTCATGAAGGCAGTGCGTGCACCCAGGGAACCATCGCCGAGCATCTTCAGCGGGCCGATCTTGAAGAAGTCTGTACCGACACCTGTGACATTGCCGTTTTCTACGAATTCTGTGAGCTTGTCCATTGTTTCGAAGTTGCTCTGTTCGTATACACGTACTGTCAGTTCGCCTGCTTCTTCCAGTTCACGATATGCATCATTTACGACATCGTAATGCAGTTCACGGAATACACAGTAGTCATCTGTCTGAGAGGATGTAACACCATATGCGTTCAGACCCTTGCAGGCTGCACGGATGTAATCCTTGATTGTTTCCTTATCCGGTACCGGAATGACATTGTAGATCAGCTGCATTGCATTGTCATAGAAACGTCCGTCCGGTGCACCGTCTTCAATACCGATGGCGCCGCCTTCCGGTGCAGCTGTTTCTGCTGTAATGCCGGCAACTTCCAGAGCCTTGGAATTGACTACCAGGCAATGGCCGCAGCAGCGGATGGCAATGACAGGATTTGTTGTGGATACACGGTCGAGATCATAGCGGGAAGGCATACGTTCGCAATCGCAGAAGTAGTCATGGTTCCAGCCTCTGCCTCTGATCCATACACCTTCTCTGGCAGGATTTGCTTCCGCAAATGCAATCATGCACTGGATCATATCTTCCAGAGATTCTGTATGATCGCCAAGCTGAGCCGCATTGAGCATCTGACCGTAGTTGAGCAGATGCATATGAGAATCGTTGAAGCCAGCGCAGACGAACTTGCCGCCAAGATCTACTGTTTCTTCCGCATTCAGTGCCTGTACTTCTTCATTTGTACCGGCACAGACGAACTTGCCGTCTTCTGTCGCAAATGCCTGTACACAGGGCAGTGTGCCTGTGTATACAACACCATTGATGTAAGCTGTCTTCATTGCTTAGTCCTCGTAGAATAACTTAGTGCTTTCGTCTACCTCGCCAACGCCCATGTAGCGAGCCTTATAGTCCTTGAGCAGTTCGAAGTACTTGTTGCTCAGGATCAGGATGACACCGACGTTGATGAATGTAGGAATAGCGGATGTGATATCTACCAGTGTCCAGATGAAACCCTGGTTGCCTGTCTTTGTCAGGTAGATTGTCCAGCATACAGCCGGGAGTGCACGAACCAGATAGAAGATCTTCATACCGATACGTCTGACCGGACCGTCGTTCTTCCACATATGGTTCAGAACAGCGATGTAGTATGTGAACCAGCCGCCGGAAGTAGTAACTGTAAATACGATCATGATGAGTGCGAGCATAACTGCACCGGCCTGACCGAAGGAAGAAGAGAATGCGGAGAGAGCAAGTGTGCCGCCGTTTGTACCGTTAGTCCACATACCGGAGATGATAACGGAGAGACCTGTGATGGAGCAGACTACGAATGTATCGAAGAATACTTCAAAGGAACCCCACAGACCCTGTTCAACCGGGTGGTTTGTCTTAGCGGAGGAGTGAATCATAGGAGATGTACCCCAGCCGGCTTCGTTGGAATATACGGAACGAGCCATACCTACACGAACCATGCTGGAAACTGCGCATCCTGCAAAACCGCCGATAGCAGCTGTACCTGTGAATGCATTTGTGAAGATGGATGCGATTGCGGAAGGTACAACGGAGATGTTGGCAACGATCATGGCAATACCCATCAGGATATAAACAATACTCATGAAGGGAACCAGTGTGGAGAAGATCTTGGCAACGCCCTTAACACCGGACCATGTGATGATATAAGTCAGGATTACCAGCAGGAAACCGGCAATGATGATGCCTTCGATCTGCAGAGAGCCGATTGTGATTGTCGGGATATTGAATGTACCTGCAACGACCTGAGAAGCTGTCAGATTGGAGGAAGATACGAAGAATGTGGAGAAGATACCTGCACCGAAGATAACTGCGGGAACCTTCCAGAGCTTGCCCCAGCCCTTTTCTTCGCCAAGACCCTTTTCCATGTAGTATGTAGGACCGCCGAAGAATTCGCCTTCTTCGTTCTTTGTACGATAGAAGCAGCCAAGTACTACTTCAACCTGCTTCAGAATCAGACCTAACAGAGCTGTCATCCACATCCAGAAGATTGCACCGGGACCGCCTGCGGATACCGCAGTTGCTACACCGGCGATGTTACCGAAACCTACTGTACCGCCGACAGCTGTACAGATTGCTTCAAAGGAAGAAAGCATACCGCCGTTGCCGCTGTCCTTGGAAGCGTCAGACTTTTTGAAGATTGTGCCGCCAGTATGCTTCATAATCCAACCAAAATGAGCAAACTGGAAGAAGCCGGATCTGATCGTGAAGTAAAGGCCAGTTACTACCATCAGAACGATGAGCGGAAGTCCCCACAGGACACCGTCGAGCCAGTTAAGAAAAGCTACCATAGATATATAATCCCCTTTCCGGTAAATGACAGACACAAACTTAAAGGCGATAGGTAAACACTATCGCCTCATTGCTTATGAACCAATAGCGCCTCCGTCCATTTTCAGCGGACGGGAGTGCACAGCCTGTTAAACTGTACCCCAACCTGATACTCTGCGTAGAAGAATCAGTTTCGGCGAATCACCCTTTCCATTCCGTGTCATCGGCTTACGCGGCCTGTTCGGAAGTACTTTTGATCATCGCGCCTCTATCATTTACTTTTCCTGTAAAAGTTTGCACCAAATGCCTGCAGGTGTCAACGAAAAGATATTAATTTAGTTAGCTTTTTCGCAGTTTCTGCATCATTCTGCAGGTTTCATGAAAGCATTTTCAATATTATGATACATCCTTCAAAGACAGACATCCGGAAGATTGCTGAAATCACGGATCATACTTGCATAGTCATGGCTGTAGGAATAGCGTTCCTCTTCACTCATATGCATGAAGGCATGCAGATCCTGGATGTTGATATCCCCTGCCCTGAACAGCATATCTGTGTATTCCTGACGGCTCATTCCCATCTCCTTCTCCAGTTCAAGAATCTTCTTGAGACCATAGTGATAGCAGGTAAAGTAGCCGGGTCTGCTCAGCTGCGCACGTACCTGACCCATGGCTGTTTCACTGTCAAAACCGAGTTCTTCCATATAGACATCACGGCATTCATCAGCACTGCAGCGATCAAGATACAGCATCAGATCTACCTTGATACGGACAGAAGCATGATGTCTTCTGTAAGCCGCAAAGACAGGATAGAACGGATCATCATCATAGATTTCCGCAAAGGCAGTTTCGGAACGGATTGCTGTTCCTTCGATTAAGGGAATGTTGCGGGTATCGAACTTCACACATTCCGGTGTACGGTCAGTGACACGGCGTACCTGCTGGACATGATGACCGGGATAGCATTCATGTAAAGCATTGATCTTCATCCAGCCATCTGTGACTGCTGTGATATTGCAGTTATTGAGGAACATCTGACCGGTCACAGGACGCAGGGAATCATCCCCGCCTTCATAACCGCCCCAGGGGAAGGTATCGCGTACAATCGCAGAGATGGTATGACAGCGGCATACTTCATCTTCAGGCATTGCGACATTTTCATGAGCGATCTTTCTTGCACGGGCAAGATAGTCATTGATGCGGGCAAACATTTCTTCTGCCGTATCGGCAGGTCCTGCATACTTGTTCAGCACTGCCGATACTTCGCGCATAGTATACGGAATCTCATCAGAGGGAATCGGCAGCTTTTCCGCCAGAGCAAATACCCTGCTTCGTGTTTCCTCGATATCCTTTTCATAGTCTCTCTTCAGTTCACTGAGCTTTACCCCGAACTGATTCCAGAGAATCTCTTCATAACGCTCTGCATCAACACGCATAACATCCTTTTTTCCTGCAGCTTCGGGAAGACTTTCCGCAAAGCTTCTTAATGAAGCTACGCAGTTTTCATAGGACTTCTGCAGTTTCGCAAACGTCTCACTGCTTTGATCATATGCTTCCTGCATATCCTCAAAGGCAAGATCCAGCTGTGAAGCGTTATACAGCGCGGAAGCTCTGACTTCCGCTGCACTCTCCGGACAGTTTGCAAGCAAAGCCTTCACTGATGCAATGACATCCTGCATGGCATCCAGACGATGCATGCTTAATTCCATACGCGCTTCATCACTTCTGCCGTTGAGTCTTGCCGTGGATGTGAGATACCAGGAATTGACACCCAGAAGATCCCCGGGGTGCATACTGATACGCTCAAGACGATCATTCAGACCGTTGAGCACATCCACAAAACGATTGCGGAAAATCGTGGATGGTGTGTCGAATGTTTCCAGAGCCTGTGCTTCTTTCAGCAGCTGACTGCATTGTGTGCGATACGTACGAATCTGTTCCTCATCAGGAGCGAACAGTTCTCTTTCATAGGAATGTGAAGACTGAGTACGGTAAACAAGATCTGCAATTGCGGCATCGAGCTTACGATATTCTTCCTGAACAGACATGGTGATACCTCCGATATATTGTCCTTATTATATCCTTTTACTTCCTTTGGAAATGAATAGAAGGTGCATCTTCAGCGGAATGAAGATGCACCTGGAACGTTACTTCTTTTCAGTCAGCCACTGATCAAACCAGCTGAAGATCTCACGCATATTGCGGAGTCTGTGCTTCGGCTTGCCGATACGGACAAGGCTGTGCCCTTCGCCTTCGAATACTACCATACGGCTGGGTACTCCGAAGTACTTCATTGCTGTAAACATCTGTGCAGCCTGTTCAATCATGACATTGTAGTCCACAGTGGAGTGAATAAAGAGAATGGGAGTTGTCGCATTGCAGGCATACTTGATCGGAGAAGCATCCCACATTTCCCTGGCCTTATGCCAGGGATCACCGCACATTTCATTGAGATCAAAGGTAACGCCCAGTTCACTTGTACCGAAGTCCGAAAGCCAGTTGGAAATGGAGCACTGGGAAGCGATTGCACCAAAGCGGTCTGTGTGACCTTCCAGCCAGTTGCACATAAAACCGCCATAGGAGCCGCCGGCAGCACCAAGACGCTTGCTGTCAAGAGCAGGATACAGTTCAAGAATGCCATCGAGATAATCCATCAGATCCTCAAAGTCGATCGTGCCGTATCTGCCGCGCAGATCACCGAACTGTTCGCCATAGGAATCACCGCCGCGGGGATTGCAGTAGATCACAAAGTAGCCCTTTCCGGCTAATGCCTGCATTTCATGAGACAAGAGACGTCCATAAGCAGCACGGGGACCACCATGGATCATCAGCACACCCGGGTACTTCTTTTCAGGATCATAGCCAAGAGGCTTGATGACATAGCCTTCAATGGGCAAAGAAGCACGGCTGGTAATGATATGACGTACAGTCTCAGATACTTCACGTTCTGTCATCAGAGATGCATTAGGATCATAGACGCACTTGCCATTGACTGCGGCAACATTGAAGGCATCATGTGCGCACTGAATGGAAACAATACCCTTTTCATCCAGATCAAAGCAGACCATACCGCCTTCATCTGTAGAGAGTACTTCTGTATAGGTACCATCCATGCTCATTTTGTAGAGACTGTTAATGCCATGGTACTGAGCTGTGAAGTAGATCTCGTCACCATAGGCCATGAAGTTCTTTCCGCCGGGTCTCAGGTTTTCACTGCTTGGCATGCCGAAGAAGGAATGATCACTGTCATGCTTACGGATCATTTCATAAGAACCTGTGCATGTATCTGCCTTGTACCAGGATACATGTTCATTGCCTCCCCATGTCTTCATGTCGCTGGCAAGGAAGATCAGTTCTTCATTGCGGAAGACGCATCTTGTTACCTTCAGTTCGTTGTCTTTTACAACTTCCAGAGTCTTCTTTGTCTCCATGTCATAGACATTAAGGATGCCATGGTATGTCTTCACAGGCTTTCTGATACGTCCTGTATAGGCAACGAGACTCCCCTTCACAGCGATATCACTGATATCCACAGTATCGGGAGTAATACGTTCCAGTTCACCTGTCTTTTCTGTATAGAGATAAAGACCTGTATGATATCCGGATGTATAGCCGATGTTATTGGTCCAGAACGGAGCTTCTTCCAGTACATGGTAATCCAGCTCTTCTTCCGCAGCTTCGGCATTGTCCTTAGGATCTACTCTGTTGAGATTATCTTCGATGTTGACCAGATACAGACCTTCACTCAGCTTCTTCATGCCGATGACAGTGCGGTCAATACTGAAGGCAGGTACTGCTTCACCGCCATTGACATTGAGACGGTAGAATACGGACTTCTCTTCCGTTCTGCCGGGATGATCTTCAGGTATGCGTTCTGTCTGCATCAGCACTGTTTCATCATCATCCCATAAGACCATGGAATGACTGGCCGTATATGTCAGCTGTCTGACCGTTTCCTTTTCACGATCCAGCAGGAAGAGTCTGGTATCATATCTGTTCTTCTTTACATCAGGTGTCAGCTGATTGAAGAAAGCGAATGTACCGGCTTGATTGAGCGTCATGCTGTTCAGGCAGCGGATGTTGAGGAGATCTTCAATTACAAAAGGTTTCTTCATGTTATTCCTCTTTCTTTTAAAAGAATCCCCTGAATGCTTCAGAGGATTCTCAGATGATCAATGATTAAGCTTCTTCAACGAATGCCTTGTAAGCTCTCATAGCTTCATAGACATCAACCTTGGAAACAACTTCGCAGGGAGCGTGCATGTTCTGTACAGCTACACCCATATCTACGCAGTCCATACCATAGTTAGCGCAGATATATGCGATTGTTCCGCCGCCGCCTACATCAACCTTACCCAGTTCGGATGTCTGCCATGCAACATTGTTCTTTTCGAAGATGCCTCTGAGTTCAGCGATGAATTCAGGACGAGCATCGTTGCAGCCGGACTTGCCGCCGCGGCCTGTGAACTTGCACATAACAATACCCTTGCCGAAGAAGCATGTGTTCTTCATTTCATTTACCTGAGGGAAGTTGGGATCGTATGCTGCAGATACGTCGGAAGACAGCATCTTGGAGTTTGCCAGAGCCTTGCGTACCTTCATTTCTGTGTACTGATTGCTCTTTTCCATCACTTCAGCAACTGTATTCTCAAAGAAGTGAGACTGTGCACCTGTAGCACCGATGGAGCCAACTTCTTCCTTATCTGTCAGGATGCATACAGAAGTCTTCTTCAGGTTTTCTGCATTAAGCAGACCCATCAGAGATGTATATGCACATACTCTGTCATCATGGCCATAGCCGATGATCATGCTTCTGTCAAAGCCGAGGTCTCTTGCCGGACCTGCAGGTACAACTTCCAGTTCAGCAGAGAGGAAGTCGTCTTCTTCGATATCATACTTTTCCTTGAGGATTGCAAGAACATTTTCCTTAACGGATTCCTTGCCTTCTTCACCTACCGGAATACCGCCGACAGTGAGGTTGAGCTGATCGCCTTCGATCACCTTGGCAGCTGTCTTTGCCATCTGTTCTGCAGAGAAATGAATGAGCAGATCAGAGAAATTGAATACAGGATCAGCAGGGTCATCACCGATGACAACATTTACTGTAGTACCGTCCTTCTTGCATACAACACCATGAATTGCCATTTCACGTGCAACCCACTGGTACTTCTTGATACCGCCATAGTAGTGAGTATCCAGCAGAGCGATATCCTGATCTTCATACAGAGGATTCTGCTTTACATCAACTCTGGGAGAGTCTACATGAGCACCAAGGATATTCATACCCTTTTCCATCGGTTCTTCACCAAGGATGAATGCTGCAAATGTCTTGCCATGCAGCTGTGCATATACCTTATCGCCTGCCTTGAGTACTTCCACATCATTCAGATTCTTAAAGCCGTTAGCTTCACAGATCTTAATTGCTTCCGCAACGCTTTCTCTTTCTGTCTTGGATGCAGTCAGGTACTTCTTATAGTCTTCACAGAAGGCCATAACTGCCTGCTTGTCTGCACTCAGCCAGGCATTCTTTCTTTCGATCTTACCCATTTTATTGTTCTCCTTTTTTCAAGATTCTGTACTTGAGTATAGCATGTATGTACTTGATGGGAAAACAATGTGATTATGTGATGACCTCACATGACTTCACTTGAACTTCCCATACCTTCTTCACGATTCCTCCACATTCCTTCTGTAGTATAAAAGCATACAAAGGAGGCCATCATGAAACTGAGAATCTATGATCATACCGCAATGAATCCGGAAGCTCTCGATGAGCATCTGGAAATGCTTCTAAGAAGCAGAAGCGATCTGAATGTTGAAGGCTACGAGCTTGATGACGGCTTCTTCATTCAGGCGGAAAACACAGGCAGAAGAAACAGCACACTGCTCATCTTTATTACCAAAGTCAAGGATGCCGTGGCCATGGCTGTCGGATACGGACAGTGGATGGAACGCATCGACCTGATGTGCAATCGTCTTCCCCGCATTGAGCACAGCCTCAATGATGCATTAACGACAAGTATTCTGACCTTTGCGGATGCCCTGCATCGTCAGATGTCACAAGAAGCATAATTCCGAGCAGTCCGGCTCGTTTATATTCCCCCTTTCACAAAGACAGGCAGCCTCAGGCTGCTTTCTTTGTATATGCATGAGTGTCATTTTCACGTAGAATATAGAAAGAAAGAGAGGCTATATATAATGGGTTTTCCTAAAGGCTTTTTATGGGGCGGCGCTACAGCTGCCAATCAGTACGAAGGCGGATACCTTTCTGGCGGCAAAGGTCTGGCTTTAACTGATGTCATCACAGGCGGTGATGGCATTCACGGTATTCCGCGAAAGATTATCATTGAAAACAAGGAAGGTGATCGTAAGATCGTAGGTCCTAAGGACGACTTCCCTGCAGGTTATTCTCCTGTACTTGATCCCAATACTTATTATCCCAGCCACGATGCAACAGACTTCTACAACCACTGGAAGGAAGATATTGCTCTGTTTGCAGAAATGGGCTTTACATGTTTCCGTATGTCCATCAACTGGACAAGACTGTTCCCCAAGGGTGATGAAACACTGCCCAATGAAGAAGGCGTACAGTTCTACTATGATGTCTTCAAGGAACTGAAGGATCACGGTATTGAACCGGTTGTTACAATCAACCACTTCGATATGCCTCTGCACCTGTCCGAAGAATATGACGGCTGGTACAGCAGAAAGACAATCGACTTCTTCCTGAACTTCTGCAATGTCATCTTCACTCGCTATAAGGGTCTGGTTAAGTACTGGATGACATTCAACGAAATCAACTTCTGCGGCGGCTACAAGTGCAATGGCGTCAAGGGTACAGCAGAAGATCCTGCCAAGAAGGAACAGGCATGGTATCACATGTTCGTAGCATCCGCAAAGGCAGTTATCCTGGGTCATGCCATCGATCCTGAAAACATGATCGGCTGCATGATCGCCTTCATCGGTATCTATCCGCACACATGTGATCCGGATGATGTCATGAGCGAACTGGCATTCTCCAACAACTTCAAGTGGTGGCATGGTGATATTCAGGTACGCGGCTACTATCCGAAGTGGAAGCTCAAGGAATATGAAAGAAAGGGTATCGTTCTCAAGACAGAGCCCGGCGATGAAGAAGCTCTGATGGAAGGTGTCGTAGACTACTACGGCTTCTCCTACTACAACTCCTTCACAGTATCCGCAGATCCGGATGGCAAGGACAAGTCCTTCGGCAACCAGATGGGCGGTGTTGCCAACCCTTATCTGAAGGCTTCCGAATGGGGCTGGCCGATTGACCCTGTAGGTATGCGTATTGCTCTGAACCAGATCTATGACCGTTACCAGATTCCGATGATGATCGTAGAAAACGGACTGGGTGCTCTGGATACTGTAGAAGAAGACGGTTACATCCACGATCCTTACCGTATTGCCTACATGAAGGCTCATATCGAACAGATGAAGATCGCAATTGAACATGATGGCGTTGATCTGATCGGCTATACACCGTGGGGCTGCATCGACCTTGTATCCGCCGGAACAGGTGAAATGAGAAAGCGTTATGGCTTCATCTACGTTGACCGTGATGATGAAGGTAACGGCAACTTCGAACGTAAGAGAAAGGATTCCTTCTACTACATTCAGAAGGTATACACTTCCAACGGCGAAGAATTCTAAGTACTAGAAATAAATCCTTCCGTACTGAAGCACCTGCTTCCTGCGGAAGGATTTTCTTATTTATTCTCTTTTACGAAAGCCTTGATTGCCTTCAGGAAGGCACTGCCGTATTTCTGATACTTGGCACTGGCTACACCATTGACATTAAGCATCTCTTCCTTCTTGACCGGCATCTTCAGACACATATCAATCAGGGTTTTGTCATTGAAGACGATATAAGGAGGAATGCCGTTTTCGCGGGCAATCTCCATGCGTAATGTACGCAGACGTTCGAACAGTTCGAATTCCTTCGAAGTAAACTGATCCATCGCCCCTGCTTTCTTTTCCTTGACAGGTTCAGTTTCCGTATAGGCACGAATGATCACACGGACTTCCGGATCGCGAAGTTCCATTGCCCTTTCACCGATTCCTAAAACCGCATACATATCTTCGCTTCGGGTCAGATAGCCAAGATTAATCATCTGTACGATCAGATCCTTCAGCTGCTTTTCCTTGCGTCCCTTCAGCTGACCATAGGAATGATAGGAAGTCGTATGCAGTTCACGCAGACGGGCACGATCAAGTCCCAGTACAGTTCCGATGATGACATTGGCACCATACCTTCCTCTCGCTTCCGAAACACAGTTGAGAATCCACTTGGCTTCAAAAGTCACATCCTTCTCTTCGACTTCACGATCGCAGCTGCCGCAATGTCCGCAGGCTTCTGCTGTCTCTTCGCCAAAATACTGCAGGATATAGTTACGAAGGCAATCTGTCGTTCGGCAATAGTTCTCCATCACATGAAGACGGTGCATGTCTCTTTCGCGGATGCTTTCAATATCTGCAGGATCTACATCCGTGAAATCCTTGTTATCCAGAAGCATTCTTGCGATCATGACATCACGGGCAGAATACAGCAGAATGCAGCGGGAATCTTCGCCATCACGTCCCGCACGCCCTGCTTCCTGATAGTAATTTTCCATGCTGGAAGGCATGTTGTAGTGTATGACGAAGCGGACATTGGATTTATCAATTCCCATACCGAAGGCATTGGTAGCAGCAATCACCGAGATACGGTCATATACGAAGTCTTCCTGATTCTTCTTTCTTGTCTCATTGTCCAGACCGGCATGATAAGCAGCACAGCGGATGCCTGCCGCATTGATCAGTTCTGCGACCTTCTCTGTATTCTTTCTTGTAGAGCAGTAGATAATACCGCTCTGCTTTTTATGCTTTCGCACATAGTCCAGAACATATTTATCCTTATCCGCACCCTGAATCACTTCAAAGTAAAGATTGGGACGATCAAAGCCTGTCACCATCTGCAGAGGATCATTCAGCTTGAGAATGCAGCGGATATCTTCCTTGACTTCTTCAGTCGCTGTTGCAGTAAAGGCACTGATGATCGGACGGATCGGCAGTGCATCAATGAAGTCTACAATCTTCAGATAGCTGGGACGGAAATCCTGTCCCCATTGTGAAATGCAGTGAGCTTCATCAATCGTGACCATGGAAATCTCAGCATTCATGGCAAAGCTTCGGAACAGATGCGTCTCAAGACGTTCCGGTGCAACATAGATGATCTTGTATGCATTCTGTGCCGCAAGCATAAGAGCCTTGCGGTTCTGTGCTTCTGTCAATGAACTGTTGATATATGCCGCAGGAATCCCTGCTTCTTTCAATGCTTTTACCTGATCCTGCATCAGTGAGATCAAAGGTGACACAACAATCGTAATCCCCTTGAGAAGCATCGCCGGAACCTGATAACAGATCGACTTGCCTGCACCAGTCGGCATCACAGCTAAAACATCCTGATATTTCAGGATACCTTCCACTATTTCCTTCTGGCCGGGACGAAATCGCTTATAGCCGAAGTATTTGCGTAATGCCGCTTCTGCTTTCATGTATTACTTCCTTCTGTACTGACTGAAGAACTGCCACATCAGTTCCGCAGCCCCTTCATAATTCCAGTGACCCCAGTCACTGATCGCATTCATACTGATATCCGCACCGGATTCACCATGCAGGATACCGTTGAATACTTGTACTTCACCTGCTGATTCAATCACCTTCTCTTCATCAAAGGCTATGCCGAACCAGTTATCTCCCTCATGAACATTCACAAGGTTTTTCTTCGCATACATCTCAAACGGTGTTTTCAGATCACTGCCGTCAAAACCCTTATGAGCTTTGACCGTTGTATCCGCAAGACCGAAGATCATGAAGATCGGCATGGGACTGTCCTTTGCATGCCGCAGAAGACTTTCAAAATCCATCTTGTCTTTCTTAATGCCGGCACTGTGCGCACCGACTGCCGCAAAGAGATTCTGATGAGTCAGACCGATATCAATCGCATTGCGGCCGCCACGGCTTAAGCCTTCGACATAAATGCGGTCCGGATCAATCTGCGGATAACATCTAAGCATATGAGCTAATAAAGACGGAATCAATGAAAGATGCTGCGTGATCGAATCATCCTCAGTCATTGCCTGATATTCTTCTCCATTGACACTGCATCCCTGCCATTCAGCTTCCACTGCAATCAGACCATGACGCGCTGCAGTCTGAATCCATCCGGAAGTGGCGGCCTGTGTACGGGGATCATTATGATCACCATGCAGAAGCAGCACCATCGGTACACTTGCTTTCTCAGCATCTATGACACATTCCGGTATATATTCGTACCAGAGATGAAATTCCGTATTCCATGGCGAAAGATCACTGAGGTTTTCCGTCATAACTCTTCTTCTGACTTTGAGATCTGCACAATCCAGATAACTGAAATATGCATATTCTCTTTCCTCAGAGTGTTTCTTCTTGTACCATGTACCGCCGATGTTTCCGACTCTGCCGTTATTTACAAAGACTGTGCGCCATGCATTCGCAAATGCTTCCGCAAATGATTCTTTCTTCTTCGATACTGCAACAACATTGAAGGCGCAGTCAGGATCGTGATAGATCTGCAGGCTGCCATCTTCCTTCAGTACAGCATGATCCGCTTCAGTAAACGCGTCTGCTGTTTCTTCGCTGCATCCGGAAAGATATACAGGTACTGAATACGCCGGAACATTTCCTGCGTGTGCACCATAGAGCATCATGCCGCTAACTGCCCAGTTTTTCCTGACAATATACATATTCACAAAGTCTGCGCCGATTCCCCTGCCGATCACTTTGATATTCAGACTTCCGCCTGCACATGTATCCAGGATCTTCAGAAATGTATCTGCATCTTCTTCAGTGTAAGGAAGATTGCAGATGAAAACAGCTTTGCCTTTCTTTTCAGTCAGGTGATCATACATCCCCGCATCCTTAAGGAATCGCTCAGCCCTTTTCTCATCAAGAACCTGATCCGGATAGATGATGTATGTCGGTACAGTAAAGACAGGATTTTCATCTTCCATAGTACCTGTAATGCCAAAGTCAAAGATGCACAGCTCTGTACGATCAATGACCATTTTCTTTAACTCATATAAACTAAATTCAAAAGTCATAGCAGAATCTCCGTAATGCTATTTTACACTTTACTCAGAAAAAGAAAAAACTTCCGTTCATCATAGAGACAAACGGAAGCATTCAGTTGATATTAAGCTTCTCTTTCCTTCTTCCAGCTGCCGCCGAGATAGAAGATACCGCCGATGATCATAGGCATGAAACCTGCCAGTGCATCACCAAGCCAGAAACCCTGAGGACCCATCTTCAGGCCCCAGCCAAGGATATAGGCAATGCCGACACGACCGATCATACCATCAAGGATGGCAACACAGAGGTTGAGCTTGGAGTTTCCGGAACCATTGATGATGCCGAAGGCAAAGCATCGTGTAGCAGCACCAACGAAGTTCAGAACGACAGGCAGGATAATGATTGCGGCTTCCGCAAGTACAGCTTCATCCTGTGTGAACATACCGAAGATCTCATGAGGATACAGCTTAACCAGCATACCGCAGGCAAGTGCAAGAACCAGAGTAGACAGCAGTGCATAACCGAGAATCTGCGGTACACGATGATACTTTCTTGCGCCAAGATTCTGACCGACCATGGAAGCAGCTGCAGTTGTAACAGAAGAAGACATGATACCCATCATCATGTTCAGCTTGCCAAGGATACCTGCAATTGCGGAGTAGATAACACCGAAGGAGTTGACCCATGCAGCAACGACAGTCTGAGAAATGGAAATTGCGGCAGACTGCAGAGCCATCGGGATACCCAGTGCAAACAGTTTGGAACATGTTGCACCATCGGGGATGAAGCTCTTCGGCTTGAAGTCAAAACCGAAGCTTTCCTTATGTGTAATCAGATAATACAGAGCAAAGACAAAGCTGAAGCCCTGACCGATCACTGTCGCAAGCGCAGCACCTGTAACTTCCATCTTGAATACTGCGACAAACAGAATGTCGAGAATAGTATTAATGACAGCAGCAATGGCAACGAACATGAACGGTCTCTTGGCATCACCCATACCACGCATGATTGCGGATACTGTGTTATAGCCATAGATGAATACCAGACCGATCACGCAGATGATTGTGTAGTCCATTGTGAAGGCATATGCTTCCGCAGGTGTATTGACCAGCTGCAGCATCCAGTCACGGATGAAGAAGCATACAACGGAAACGATCGCAGCCATGCTAAGAAGAACAGTGAACATTGTACCGATACACTTTCTGACAGCGCTCATATCGTTTTTGCCGACTTCACGGGCAATGATTACCTGACCGGCAGAAGAGAAACCCATTGCCAGGAATGTCAGGATATGAAGAATATTACCGCCTGTCGCAACTGCGGACATACCGGTACCACCGATGACCTGACCAACGACGATCATATCGACGATGTTGTAAATAGCCTGCAGCGCATTGGAAATAAACAGCGGAGCAGCGAAAGCGAACAGAAGCTTGAAGACATTGCCCTCTGTGAGGTCTTTGCCCATGGAACCCTTCTGTCTGATCTTTCCATCATTTGCCATAAGATTCCTACTTGTTACTATTCACATTAAAAAA
>JAZUHS010000061.1:0-3091 GCA_045641845.1 Bulleidia sp.
GTACAAGCTCTCTCTGTATGACACAACAGAAGAAGGCAAGCTGGTATTCGCTGAAGACTACAACCAGGATGGCAGACTCGAAAGAGTAGAATACAGCAACCACTGGAGCTGGATCTACACTCTGAGAAACAATCCTGAAGACGCTGCCGGTGAACACATCTGGCAGTGGGCTGCAAGCTTCAAGACAGCTGAAAAGCCTGCAGAACCTGCAAAGCCTCAGACAGGCGTTAACACAGGTGATGCATTCAACGGCGGTCTGCTGTCTGCTATGCTCACAGCATGCGCTGGTCTGGCTGCAGCTGCATGGTTTGCACTGAACAGAAAGCACTGATTTAACTTACAGGTCAGTACATACTGAATAAGTGAAACGAAGAGGGATCCATCACGGGTTCCTCTTTTTCTGACGGGCATAATGCTTTTGCGGCAGTTTCCGATATGGTATCTTTACGCATGCGGAAAGATCAGTGAATACCGATCTTTTTGAATGAAGAAAAGGAGAATTGACATGATCGACATTACTATGAACAACAACCAGGTAATCCCGGCTCTGGGCTTTGGTGTATTCCTGACAAAAGATGGCGAAGAATGCGTTAGCGCCGTAAAGTGGGCGCTGGAAGCAGGCTATCGTCATATTGATACTGCAAGAATCTACAGAAATGAAGAATCCGTAGGCAAGGCTATGAAGGAAAGCGGTGTTGCAAGAGAAGATATCTATCTGACAACAAAGCTCTGGAATGATGACATCCGTGCAGAACGTACAAGAGAAGCATTTGAAGAAAGCCTGGCAAGACTGGGTACAGATTATGTTGATCTGTATCTGATCCACTGGCCTGTAGATAAGAGAGACATTGCCTGGGGCGAAATGGAAAAGCTGATGCAGGAAGGCAAGATCCGTTCCATCGGTGTATCCAATTTCCAGATCCATCATCTGGAAGAACTGGAAAAGACATGGAACATTGTTCCTGCTGTCAACCAGATCGAATCTCATCCTTACTTCCAGAATCAGGAACTGATTGACTACTGCAAGGCTAAGGGTATCGTTGTAGAAGCATGGAGTCCTCTGGGAGGCAGCCGTACAACAAGCATCCGTGATGATGAAACAATCAAGGCTCTGGCTGCAAAGTATGGCAAGACACCTACACAGGTTATCATCCGCTGGCATCTGCAGAGAGATATTGTTGTTCTGCCCAAGTCCGTTCATGAAAACTTCATTCATGAAAACTTCGATGTCTTTGACTTTGAACTGAGTGCTGAAGACATGGCAGTGATCAATTCTCTGGAAAAGGGCACACGTGTCGGTGCTGACCCTGACAACTTCAACTTCTGATCAGTATATAAAAGCAGACGGCAGGTTTCCGATGAACGGAGATCTGTCGTTTTTCTTTCTGCGCATTGTTTTGTTACCTGAAAACATAGATAATAAAGATAACAATAAGCGGAGGCTGAAATGAAGAAATATATAATGGCGATTGATCAGGGTACAACCAGCTCCAGAGCGATCCTGTTTGATCATGACACAAAAATGGTAGCTGTGGCTCAGAAAGAGTTTACACAGTACTTCCCCCAGCCGGGATGGGTAGAACACGATGCCAATGAAATCTGGCTGTCTGTGCTTTCCTGCATGTCCCAGTGCATTATCAATGCCGGCATCAATCCTGCTGATGTAGCAGGTATCGGCATTACCAATCAGAGAGAAACTACTGTTGTATGGAACAGAGAAACAGGTCTTCCGATCTGTCATGCGATCGTATGGCAGTCCCGTCAGACATCCGGAATCTGTGATGATCTGAAAGCAAAGGGATATGAGGAAATGTTCCAGAAGAAGACAGGTCTGCGTATTGACCCGTATTTCTCTGCAACCAAGATCAGATGGATGCTGGATCATGTGGAAGGTGCACAGCAGCTGGCTGAAGAAGGAAAGCTTCTTGCAGGTACAATTGACAGCTGGCTGATCTGGTGTCTGTCCGGTGGCAAGGCGCATGTTACTGATGTGACCAATGCTTCCCGTACACTGCTTTACAATATCTATGATCTGAAATGGGATGAAGAGCTCTGCAGCATTCTCAATATTCCCATGTGCATGCTGCCGGAAGTGAAGGAAAGCTCCTGTGTCTATGCAAAGACAGCTGCGTTCCATTTCTTCGGCAATGAAGTTCCGATCGCCGGTGTAGCAGGTGACCAGCAGTCCGCACTGTTCGGACAGGGATGCATCCATGCCGGTGAAGCAAAGAATACATACGGTACAGGCTGCTTCCTGCTGATGAATACAGGTGAAACACCGATGCCTTCCCATAATGGTCTTGTTACAACGATTGCCTGCGGCATCAACGGCAAGGTGACATATGCTCTGGAAGGTTCCGTCTTTGTAGCGGGTTCAGCAATTCAGTGGCTGCGTGATCAGCTCCGTTTCTTTGCCAATTCTTCTGCGTCTGAAGAAATGGCAAAGCAGTCCGATCCGGCTTCCAATGTCATTGTCGTACCTGCTTTCACTGGTCTAGGTGCACCATACTGGGATGATGCATGCCGCGGTGCGGTCTTCGGACTGACCCGCGGTACAACGCAGGCCGACCTGACCCGTGCAACGCTGGAATCTCTTTGCTATCAGACACGTGACGTGCTTGATGCAATGGCTGAGGACTCCGGCACTCCGATCACAGCATTGCGTGTAGACGGCGGTGCTTCCGCTAATAATTATCTGATGCAGTTCCAGAGTGATCTTCTGCAGTGCGAGATTCATCGTCCTGCCAATGTTGAAACAACAGCGATGGGTGCTGCCTTCCTGGCCGGTCTTGCAGTCGGTTTCTGGGAAAGCATGGAAGAGATCATGTCCATCAGTTCCGGTGAGATGACTGTATATCA
The DNA here is from genome assembly GCA_045641845.1 of Bulleidia sp. Lineage (GTDB taxonomy): Bacteria > Bacillota_I > Bacilli_A > Erysipelotrichales > Erysipelotrichaceae > Bulleidia. The sequence goes on from JAZUHS010000061.1 coordinate 2,860, forward strand.
GCCGGAAATGGAAAGCGGCGATGCAGAAAAGAAGTACAGTACATGGAAGCAGGCGGTTGCGGCTGCCCGTATGTTCCGTCCCTGAAATTAAGGATGATTCCGTGCAATAAACTTCGATTTAGGGTTGCGGCACGGTAAAAAAAGATATATATTTCTATCGGTAACAAGGAGTGCGAAAGCACTCCTTGTGTTGTGTATGGAGGTCTATGGAAAGAACAGAACTACTGAAAAA
>JAZUHS010000062.1:0-3111 GCA_045641845.1 Bulleidia sp.
ACGATCCGACTTATGAATGAAATGGGTATGGGCAACAGCAAGTACATCCTCTTCGATGTAGACAACAACTGTGTCATTACTCCTGAAGAAGCTGTCAAGGACGTTAAGCCTTTCAAGCTCATCACAAAGTAATCCCGAAAAGACTGAATGCCACCCGCACATGCGGATGGCATTTTTTCTATTTCTTTTCAAGCAATGATAAGTGCAGATAATCAAGTTCAGGCACAGCCCCGTACTTGCCCATCATGTAGTTCTTTTCATGATTCTGATCCTTGCGGATTTTGTTTCCGTCTTCATCCGCAAATTCCGCCAGAGAGTACAGTACGGAAGACTGGTTTTCCTGTCTGCGTGCAAACCAGATTTCATCACGTCTTAATACATGATTGCTTAACAGCCAGGAATCATGTGTCGTCATGATGATCTGAGCATGATTGGGATTGGCATTGGCTGTCAGGAACGTAATCATGATGTTTCTGACTAACAGAGTATGCAGACCGAAGTCCAGGTTATCGCACAGCAGTACTCCGCCCTCTTCCATTGTCTTCTTCAGCAGCGGATACAGCGCACACATGCGTCTTACCCCTTCTGCTTCATGGGATAAAGGAAGCATTCTTCTGTTTCCCTGATCATCTTTTCTGACCACCAGGATTCTGTTTTCGCCGTCTTCTTCAAGACCTTCAATGGAAGGATCAAAGGCATTGAGATAGGCATTGATCGCCGGATCCGGTTTTCCTTCAATGCAGACAGAATCACTTCCGTGCATGACGGTAATACCGTCAAAGAACTTTCTGACCGGTTCTGCCTTGTCATAGCCTTCTTGAAGGGATGCATGCAGAAGCAGTGATCTGCGGCTTAAGTTCTTATGGATTCTGTTCACTGCACCGGCAGATAAACCTGAGATGTTTATATCTTCCTTTTCTCTGTAGAAGAGTTCACGATACTGTTTCTGTGTTCGGGATTTTGCACTGAGCCATTCTTCTTCAATACCCTCTTCACCAAGTTCAAAGCCATAGCAGTAGGACTTCTCCGTTTCAGAATCCGTGAAATATACTTCAAACATGGTCGGTGTTTTTTCTTCGGCAAAGAAGAAACTTTCATCCATCGATGCAGGTACACCATTCAGCACAAGTTCCTTCATCCTGCATAAAGCATTGAGAATCGTTGTCTTGCCGGCGCTGTTAGCACCGAAGATCACTGCTGCAGGCAACAGCTTTTCCGTACCTTCGATAATGATATGACCGGAGTGTTCGGTATACTTGGTAGCCGAAAGATCCAGGCTCATCTGTTCCTGATAGCAGCGGTAATTGCGGAAATTGAACTGAATCAGCATATGCTCTTTCCTCCCTGCGTGTCATTATACCATTTCTCTCTGCTTCACAAGGACAGAAAGAAAAGAAGCCCTGCTTTCACAGAGCTTCTTAAGCAAACGGAATCAATCAGTCGAGGTCTTCGCCGTTGGATTCGTAAACCTTCTTCATGTAGTAGAAGGATTCCTTCTTTTCACGGTGCAGGTCGCCCTTGCCTTCATCATCGTAGTCAACATAGATGAAGCCGTAACGCTTTCTCATTTCACCTGTACCTGCGGATACTACGTCGATATGACCCCAAGGTGTGTAGCCCATCAGATCAACACCATCGATTTCGATGGAGTCCTTCATTACCTGGATGTGCTTTCTCATGTAGTCGATACGGTATGTATCATGGATGATGCCGTCTTCGCCCTTGACGTCGATTGCACCCAGACCGTTTTCAACGATCATCATAGGAATCTGGTAGCGATCCCAGATCTGGTTCAGGTTAATACGCAGACCGAGCGGGTCGATTGTCCAGCCCCATTCGGAAGCGGACAGATAAGGGTTCTTGACACCGCGTGTCATGTTGCCTGCGGATTCACCAAGCTGTTCAGGATGAGCAGCGTGTGTCTGAGAAGAATAGTAGGAGAAGGAGTAGAAGTCTACAACGCCTTCCTTCAGCAGTTCATCATCGCCTTCTTCCTTCTTGATGACGATTCCTTCTCTTTCCAGTTCCTTAACCTTCCATGCAGGATAGTAGCCGCGTACCTGTACGTCGCCATAGAACCACTTGCCATGGTGAGCAGCATCGAGTTCGCAGAATACATCTTCAGGGTTGCAGGAATAAGGATAGGAAGCACCATGAGCGATCATCAGACCGATCTTGTTGTTGGGATCTACTTCATGAGCCTTCTTAACAGCATATGCGGAGCATACGAACAGATGCCATCTGCACTGTTCAGCATTCTGCTTGTTGGAGATGTGTTCATGAACACCGTTCATCATGAAGTTTGTGTTGATGTTGATTTCATTGATTGTCAGCCAGTACTTAACCAGACCCTTATATCTTGTCAGGATTGTATCAGCATACTTCTTGAACGCATCAACTGTATGTCTGGAAACCATACCGTCATATTCGTTAGCCAGGTGCAGAGGCATATCGAAATGGTAGATTGTTACGAGCGGTTCAATGTTGTACTTATGGCATTCCTTGAAGACATCTTCATAGAACTTCAGACCTTCTTCATTCGGTTCAGCATCGTCACCATTCGGGAAAATACGTGTCCAGTTGATGGACAGACGGTATGTGTTCATACCCATTTCCGCAAACAGAGCGATATCTTCCTGCCAATGACCATAGAAGTCAGTAGCTACATGAGAAGGATAGTATGTATCGGGATCGATGATTGCCTTTGCGCCTGCAGGGATTTCATCACGTCCGCCGAATGTAGCTCTTGTGCCGTCTGCCAGTTCAACGATGAACTTACGGGGAATGTTGTGGATGCCGTCGCCGCCTGTCAGGGTATCAGCTACTGCCGGTCCCTTGCCGCCGGAAAGGTATCCGCCTTCATACTGGTTAGCAGCTGTAGCGCCGCCCCATAAAAAACCTTTAGGGAAACTCATTGTATAATTACCTCCTGTTTTCCTTAATGCATTTTCTAGTAATTCTATTATAACCCTTCTGCCCTTTTCTGTAAGCACTTACACTTCCAAGACACAGGAAAAGGTCAGGTGATGACCCGACCTTGTATATGTTACTTAAACAGTTTTTCGTAGGCAGCCTTCGCCATTTCCTGATAGCCAAGGGAAGAAGGATGCA